>DASPWC010000239.1:0-3765 GCA_035622055.1 Xanthobacteraceae bacterium
CTCGATACGAAGCTCGAAGACTGGCCGGACGATCGATTTTGGCGCGAGTTCAAGGCGCGCTGCCCGGCCGACATGGCGGAAAAGATCGTCACCGGACCGTCGATTGAAAAATCCATTGCGCCGCTGCGCAGCTTCGTCGCCGAACCGATGCGTTACGGCCGGCTGTTTCTGGCGGGAGACGCCGCTCATATCGTGCCGCCCACTGGGGCGAAGGGACTCAATCTCGCGGTATCCGACGTCTTTTATCTGTCGCGCGCGCTGACCCAAACGTATCGCGCCGGCAGCACGCACTACCTCGATTGTTATTCCGACATGGCG
Source organism: Xanthobacteraceae bacterium (assembly GCA_035622055.1). Taxonomy (GTDB): domain Bacteria; phylum Pseudomonadota; class Alphaproteobacteria; order Rhizobiales; family Xanthobacteraceae; genus BOG-931. The sequence continues at coordinate 319 of DASPWC010000239.1, forward strand.
CTAAGGCGTGTCTGGAGCTCCGCGCGCGTATCGTGGTGGCTGACGATGCTGCTACATCGTTTTCCCGCCGAGACGCCCTTCGAAGAACAGATGCGGCTCAATCAGTTCGATTATCTGCACGCCTCCGAGCACGCGCAGGCGTCGCTCGCGGAGCAGTATGTCGGCCTACCCTTTGAGGATTGAACGGCGGTTTAATCCGCGGGATCGCTCCGGCGATTTACCCGGCCTTGGTTTGAAGCTTGGCATCGAGCACCTCCAAGGAACGCCGCGCCGGCTCAACGCCCCAGAAGTACACGGCGATGATCTGCACGACGAGAAGTCCGATCATCAGCCAGATCACGCCCGGCAACCCGTAGTTCACCATGAGCGATCCGACCGCGAAGGGTGAAATAACCGTGGCGCCGCGGCCCAGCGTGTTGCAGATGCCGTTGGCGCGCAACCGGATCTCGGTCGGAAACAATTCCGGTGTATAGACGCCGAACAGAATTGCGATCTGGATATAGATCGCTATCAAAAGAATGGCGCCGATGCTCAGGACCGTGACCGGATCGGAAGCCGCGTTGGAGTGCGCATAAAACCAGCCGGCGACGGTCGTGAGAAGCGAGGCTCCGATGATGCTCGGGCGACAGCCGATGGAGTCGGACAGCACGGCGCCAATGGCGCAGCCGACCAGCGAAGCGCCAGCGAGCACCACCGTATAGCCGAGCGAGTTGGTGATCGTGAGGCCTTGTCGCAAGAAAAATTGCGGCAGGAAGATCACAAAGCCGAAAATCAGCGTGTTGATGGTGATCAGGACCCAACTGCCGACCAAGAGACGCTGCAGGATCGGCGGGCGAAACATTGCAGCGGCGTTCAAGTACGGCGTCGATAATGCGGCTGCCGGCGCCGGCAATGCTGAGGTCTTCCCGACATCTTTCTCAATGCTCTGCATCAACGCTTCGGCTTCAGCGTAGCGGCCCTGGGCTTCCAGCCAGCGCGGCAATTCGGGAAGGTTCTTTCGCAAATACCAGACGATCTAGGATCCGATGCCGTTTCGGCGAACTTCGGAATCGGGACACCAGTGCGGCGGATTTGAAGTTCCTATCGTTTTTGCCGCAAGCGAGCGATGATTTATCGAGCGACTACCGGGGGGTCCTCGCCGCGCATGGCGGCTTTTCACTGCACTGCCTTGCCCTGATGGTAGCTGTCTTCGAGCAACTGGATGTTGGCCTGGACGTATGGATTGGCAGGATCTTGCGCCCGCGCCCTTTCGAGCAGCCTGTGCGCCCGCTCATAGTCGCCGCGCAGCATGTAGGAAAAGCCCTGGTCGTTGAGGATTTCCACGGTCGGTCCGACGATCTGGATGGCTTGGCCGTAAGCCTTGTCGGCGAGGTCGAAGCGCCGCAGGCGGTCATAACAGGCCGCCAGCCCCAGCCACGCCTCGGCGTCGCGTGGATGCTTTTGGGCGGCGCTGCGAAAGCTCTTCTCGGCAAGACCGAAATTATTGCTGCGAAAATACTTTTTGCCGAGTTGAATATCGTCATTGGGATCGTCGCCGGCGAGGCCCGGCGTCGACAGCGGCGCGACCGGCTCGCCGCTGGGGCCGGGTTCTGCCGGCTGGGTCACGATGGTTCCCGTCGAATCGGCGCTGGTATTGGCACCGGCACTTGCGCTGGCACTGGTGCTTGCACTGGCACTCGCCGTGCCTTCCGCGGGGCCAGACGCATTGCTTGTTTTCGAGGGGGTGGAGCAGCCCACAAGGCAAGTCAGGACCGCCATCGCAACGATCAGGACCCGCGCCGCTCGGCTAATCATTCCCCGCTCCGGACCGCGCCGCGCCCTGCCCATTTCGCGCCAGAGCTGATTGGACAGTCCCGCCATACGGGGCGAACAGCACCGGACAGGGCAAAGATTAACTGAGGATGGTTAAAGAATCACTTGTAAGTGAAAAACATTCACCAATTGCTGGTGGCGACCCTGACGATGATGGGGCAAAGAATCGCGATGAACAGCACGGGGAAGATGAAGAGCATCATCGGGACGGCGAGCTTGGCCGGAAGGGCATAGGCTTTCTCTTCGGCGCGCGACATCCGCTTGTGGCGCATTTCGTCGCTGTAGACGCGAAGCGCGTCGCCGATGCTTGAACCCAGCTCATCCGATTGCTGGACGAGGGTGGCAAAGGATCGGGCTTCCTCAAGGCCGAGGCGTTCGGCCAGATGTTCGAGAGCCTCAATCATCGTGCGGCCGGCGCGAATTTCGAGATTGGCCACATGAATGTTGGCACAGAGCGACGGATAGGAAACGCCAAGCTCGCGTCCCACGCGATCGAGCGCAGCTTCCATGCTCAGACCGGCATCGGCGCAGACCACCAACAGATCCATGAAATCCGGAAAGCCGCATTGGTGCTCTTGACGCCGCGTGGCAATGCGGCGGTCGAGATAGAAGCTCGGCCCCAAATATCCCACGATGCCGGCGGCCATCACGAAAAGCCAGAACGACGAGCCTCCGCCGAACCCGAGCATCGGCAGGATGAAAATCGCGCCGAGCGCGCCGCTCACCGCCAGCGCGGCCCGCGCAACGAAGTAATAGGCGGCTGCCTGGGAACTATAAATGCCGGCCTGCATGAGACGGCGCCGCAAGACTTTTACGTCACTGCCTTCGGCGAGTGAGTAATGTTTGGCGGCGTAATCGACCAGCTTCTGCGCGGTTCTCAAGCCCGAATAGCTCAGGGACCGCTTGCCGCCCGATGATGCGCCGTCGAGACTGACGCGCACCGCGCGGCGGCGCACCGCCTCGCGCGCGCGTATCGCGACCATCACCGCGAAGGCGAGCGTGCCGGCGGCAAGGAACACCAGAACGCTCAGCATCATCTGAGCATTGTCGCCGAACGTGGCTGTGACGCTATTGGCATCCATCTCGTTCAGATCCTGAAATTGACCATCCTGAACATGATGAGATTGCCGATCGTCATCCAAACGAGCGCGCCGCACAGCAGCAGTTTTGTCAGGTATTCGTGCCAGACCGCACCGTAGAATTCGGGCGAGACGAATTGAATGATGATGAACAAACCGATTGGAAGCGCCGAAAGGATCATCGCCGAGGCGCGGCTCTCGGCCGCGAGCGCCCGGATTTTCCGCCGTATCTTGAACCGCGCCCGGATGACGCTTGAGAGATTGGCCAGGATTTCGCCGAGATTGCCGCCGGTGGCGGACTGGATGCCGACCGCAGTGACGAAAAGCGGCAAATCTTCGGAGCCAATGCGGGAATAGAGATTGCGCATGGCCGTTTCGAGATCCGCGCCGTAAGTAATTTCGTCAGCCACGATGCCGAATTCACTGCCGATCGGATCGGCCATTTCGCGGCCAACCATCGTAATGGCGATGGGCACCGGATGGCCGGCGCGCAGGCTGCGCACGATAATGTCCAGCGACTCGGGAAATTGCGCGGCGAACCGCTTCTGGCGCCGCC
>DASPWC010000240.1:0-3848 GCA_035622055.1 Xanthobacteraceae bacterium
ATTCCAGTGCACTACTATCATTATTACCGGCACCGATACTGGCAGCATGGCTATCCCCTCGCCGCCTACTGGAACTATTACCGGACTGACTGGCCCGGACGAGGCAACAGCGTGGAATCGACTCGATAAGTTGCGACGCTCCTTCTGCTCCGCGTATTTCAAGATGGCGCAGTCCGCGCCGATGATTGTCGGTGCGGTGGATTGGGTCTGTCGCTTGGGTCTGTTGCTTGAATTATGGCGGCTTCTTAAAGCGTGATCCGGCAAAAGCCTGCTCCGGACTTGATCCGGGGCGGCCACCGGTTTTCCGAAAAGATCGTGCGCAAACAAAAAGCCAAAGCGAAATACCGAATCAACAGAACTCATTTTGCCTTAAGGGCTGCTCCGGTAGCGTGGTCCCAACTGTCCCAGGATGACGGCTGCGCTTTGAAGTCCGCCATCCAAGCACGCGTCAAGAGGGCGCCGGCTAAGCCAGGCGTCGAGGAACCCGGCGTCAAAGGCGTCGCCGCCACCGGTGCGATCCACGATATTGACCTGGTGCGCCTTGCAGAAGAAGCGCTGACCCTTGAAATAGGCTTCCGCGCCCACGTCACCCAAGGTAACGACCACGGTTAAATTGTGCTTCGGCGACTTGATCCAAGCGTCTGTTACAGCCCCTTTGTCTTTGTACATTTTCAACTCGACTTCATTCATGAAAATGATGTCAAACAGTTCGGCGATAGCCGTATTCATGCGGCCATCCGTCTCCCATGACAAAGAAATACCCGCGTCTCGCCAATGCTGTAATTGACCCCGCATCTCGTGAGATGGAAACCAGCTGAAGTGCAGGTGATCGCCTTTTTGGAGATTTAATGTTTTAAGGGAATCGAAAATAACCGCGACGTCGATGACGCCGGCCGTTAGTATGCTTTTGGTCTTTCCCATGGAACGAATGGCGGCGCATCCGGTCTTCCAATCGTTTCTCCTGATAATGTGATCGACATTGACATCGGCGGCGACTAGCCCGTTAAGCGCGATTTTGCCGAGATCGTCGTTTCCGATTCCTCCGACCATCATCGCCTTTCGGCCGAGCCGCGAAAGTTCGCAGGCGGTGTTTGCTGCAGCGCCGCCGCTCGCGCAAACATAATCGTCGGCCAGATATTTCTCGTGTTCGGCAGGCCACCTGCCGGCAGCGAAGATGAAGTCGACATTTATGCTCCCAATGCAGACAATCATAAAATGGGTGTCAATTCGACGGTTACATCATCGTGTTTTTCATGTGTCGAGAATCTCTAATAACGGGATTCGTCGGCGTGTCGCAAGCTGCCTGGCCGTGTTCCTCGCACTTCGGACAGCGGATCGGTCCGCGCGCCGAGGCGACGCGCGGGCTACCTGGGAAAGAATATTTGATATCCCATAAAAATAGTTTCTAATAAAATCAGAGCGATGATTATTTGTTCAAGGCGCAACGAACGTTCGGTATCGATGATATCCGATAAAACCTGTCCGGTGTTGGCGATTACCGTTAGCTTGCGAGTGAGAAGGTCGGCCCGTTCTTTTAGCTCGTATTCATCCTCGAGCTTGGCATAAAAACGCTCGAGGTCGGGCCGCTCCCAAAGCACGTCGGGTTTCTCGGCGACGGCGACGAGGCCGGACACGCGCTGTTGCACCAACAGGGCGTTTCCAATGTGTTTTAAAATCGTCCGGCGGCCACCGGGAGTGCGGCCATGATCCGCCAACTCACGTGCGAGGGGCTCGATAACATCGAAAACGGCGCTGACGTTCTTTTCATCATGCGCCAGCATCACGTTGGTTGCTATTGCATCCGCGATGATAAGGACATAGTCCGGCAACAGCGCCTTGAGGCATATTGCACCGCTGGGCCCAATTTGTTCGTCCTTGTCCGGCGCGATCTCAATCTGGGCGGTTTCCTGCTCGCGACGTTCATAGCGCCCGACGATTCGCCCGGCGAGGCTATTTATTATTTCGTCTTCTTGCAGTGGGGTCATGCCGAACATAACAACGACGCCATAGCGGAAGATGACCACAAATGAACCCCCTTCGACACGAAAGGCCAATGGCGTGGCTGACAGAATATCGGGGCGTTCGAGTCCCACCGTATCGATGCGATCGCCAACTAATAAGGCTCTGACCGTTATGCGGGAGTCGCTTTGTATCGACAATTCAGCACCACAAAGGCTCAAATATCGTGAGAGTTGCGGCCGCCCAGTGTAACCCAGATTCACCGCTGTCACGTCGTGAGCGGGACAACATGCCAATATCCTGGTTCGAACTTGCAGAGCGGCGGCCAGGGCTCGGCGTAATACAGGGCTCGTAAGGGGCGGCCCAAGTTCGTCACTGATATATTGACAATCGTCCCTTTTTCAGTTACATAACGGTAATCATCCCGCCCGTGAGAGGCAATCCAGGCGAAAATCTTGCGCTGGATTGCTTCGTCGCTACCGCTCCTTGCAATGTCGGGCATGCAGACTTTGTGTGCCGGGACATCCTGGAGCAGCGGTGCTAGATAGAGATCGCTTGAATCACGTTGAACAAAGCGAAATGCCTGCCCCCATGAACGCCCCCGTCACCACCCATCCGAAGCCGCCGTATAAGCACACGCCGCTGTTTCCGCTCGGCAAGGACGACACGTCCTACCGCAGGATTGCCGCTGACGGCGTGCGCAGCGCGCGCGTCATGGGCGAGGACGTGGTGGTAGTGCCGCGCGAGGCCTTGCGCGCGCTGTCGGAAGCCGCCTTCATCGACATCAATCATTTGCTGCGGCCCGCGCACCTCGCTTCGTTGAAAGCGATCGTCGAAGATCCCGAGGCGTCGAACAATGACAAGTTCGTCGCCTTCGAATTTCTCAAGAACGCCAATATTTCCGCGGGCGGCGTGCTGCCGATGTGCCAGGACACGGGCACCGCGATCATCATGGGCAAGAAGGGCCGGTTGGTTTGGAGCGAAGGCGATGACGAGGCGGCACTGGCCGAGGGCGCGCGCGACGCCTACCTGCAACGCAATCTACGCTATTCGCAGCTTGCGCCGCTTTCCATGTTCGAGGAGAAGAACACGAAATCGAACATGCCGGCGCAGGTCGAAATCTACGCCGAAAGCGCGGGCGAGAGTGACACGGCCTATAAGTTTCTGTTCATCGCCAAAGGTGGCGGCTCGGCCAACAAGGCATTCTTGTTCCAGGCGACGCCGTCGATCCTCACGCGCGAACGCTTGCTCGCTTTCTTAAAGGAAAAAGTACTCACGCTCGGGACCGCAGCGTGCCCGCCCTACCATCTCGCCATTGTCATCGGCGGCACCTCCGCGGAACTGACCATGAAGACCGTGAAGCTCGCTTCCTGCAAATATTACGATGCATTGCCGGACCGCGGTTCGGAGGACGGCCACGCTTTCCGCGACCGGGAGATGGAGCGGGAAATCGAGAAGATGACGCAGTCGCTCGGGGTGGGCGCGCAATTCGGCGGCAAATATTTCTGTCACGACGTACGCGTCATCCGTCTTGCGCGCCACGGCGCGTCGTTGCCGATCGGGCTCGGCGTCTCGTGCTCGGCCGACCGCCAGGCGCTCGGCAAGATCACCAAGGACGGCGTGTTTCTCGAACAGCTCGAGCACAATCCGGCGAAATACCTACCCGACGTCGATGCCGAAAAACTCGGGGGGGCGGTGGTGAAGATCGACCTCACCAAGCCAATGAAGGAGATTTTGGCGCAGCTCACCAAATATCCGATCAAGACACGGCTATCGCTTACCGGCCCGATGATCGTCGCGCGCGATCTCGCGCATTCCAAGCTCCGCGAACGGCTCGAAAAGGGGCAGGAGCTGCCGGATTATTTCAGGAACCACCCGGTCTATTACGC
>DASPWC010000241.1:0-4395 GCA_035622055.1 Xanthobacteraceae bacterium
AGCGCGCCGGCGACGCTGACGAAACAGCACGAAATCACCCAGGACATCCAAATATGGTGGTCGACGGGCACGCCGAGAAAGCGCGCCCGGCGTTCGTTCTCGCGGATCGCGATCAAGGTCCTTCCGAACGGCGATCGTAACAGCCATGCCATTATTCCGACGGCGACCGCGAAGATGACCAGGATCAGATAATAAAATGCGCGCGGGTTGTGCAGAATATCGACGGTGGTGAAGCCTAAATTGAGCGGCGCCCGTGTCCAGCCGGTGAGCCCGTCATCGCCGCCGGTGACCGAATTCCAGCGGAAAGCGATGAAATAAAATACCTGGCCGAAGGCAATCGTGACCATGGCGAAGTATACGCCACGCAGCCGAACGATCAGCGGGCCGATAATCGCGGCGGCGACAGTTCCCGCCAATGTGCCGACGAGAATGCTGAGCGCCGTGCTCGGCACCAGATACCGAATGGTCAAGCCGGCGCCGTAGGCGCCGAGGCCGAAATAGGCCGCGTGGCCGAAGGACAGGACGCCGGTGTAGCCCAAGAGAAAATTGAGCGACATCGCCGCGAGCCCGAGGATGACGACCCGCTCGCCGAGTTCGATGTAACCGCCGATCGCGGGAAGCCAGAACGGCAAGGCCACGAGTAGCAACCAGACAGCGATGTTCGCCGTGTTTTTGTTGATGCCAAAGCCGCCCACTAGAACCTGCCTTCCTCGCCGAGAAGGCCGCGTGGGCGAACGAGCAGCACGACCGCCATCATGACGTAAATCACCGCTTCAGTGGCCGAGGGGAAGAATACCGTGGTGACGCCCGACGTCACGCCGATCAGTAGCCCGCCGAGCAGCGTGCCGGGCAAGCTGCCGAGGCCGCCGACGATAATCGCGACGAAGCTTGGCATGATCAGCGACGAGCCGATGGTCGGCTGCAGACCGAGCTGTCCGACCGCGAGCACGCCCGCAAGGCCGGCCAAATAGACCCCAAGCCCGAAATTCAAGCTGCGCAATACGCGGACATTGACGCCGAGCACCGAGACCGTTTCGAGGTCGAGCGTTCCCGCGCGTATGCGAACGCCGAGTCTGGTGTAACGTAGGACCAGGAACAGCCCGATCACGGCGACGGCGACAACGAACACCATGAACAGCCGATACCCCGTCAAAAAGAAATAATCGCTGCTCAGCGGCGTCACGAGCGCTCTCGGCACTTGGAACGGCAGACTTTGCGCGCCCCAGATGAAACGAGTGCCGTCCTCGAACATGAAGGCCAGCCCGAAAGTCAAAAGCAGGCTATAGAGAGGATCGCGCCCATACACTCTGCGGATAAGAACGCGTTCGACAATGATCCCGAGCGCCGCCGTTGCGATCGGGGCGACGATCAGGCCGCCCCAAAAGCCGATGAACGGCATCAGCGTGAAGGCGATATAGCCGCCGAGCGCCAAAAACCCGCCATGGGCAAAATTGATGACGCCGGACAAGTTGAGGATCAGGGACAGGCCGAGCGCCATCAGCGCATAAAAGGCGCCCACGATGAGGCCGTTGAAGACGTTAAAGAGAATAAGCTGCGTCATGCGCGTTGCAACATCGTGACTGGTCGCTCACCAAGCGGCAAAGCAGCCGTCGGCGCGGACACATTCGGAAACATGTTTGGCAAACCCCTCAACCCCATCGCCATTCCGGGCGCCGCATGCGGCGCCCGGTCTTTCTCCGTCACTCAGGTCGGCCACGTCATTTTGCAGCCAGTATCCTCGACGGATCCGGCGATATCGGCGCCTTTAACGACTTCGCTGACCTTGAAAAGATCTTCAGGGTCGTCGCTGCCGGTCGACTGAGCGTTACCGACATACAGATCCGGAATAAGTTGATTCTGCGCGGCGCGATAGAATGCGCCGTCAGGCATCAGTGAGACTTCGGGCGGCAGTTTGAAGCCCTGCATCGCCTTCGCCATCTTGACTGCGTCCAGCGACTTCGCTTGCTCGGCCGCAAGCGCACATGTCCAAATTCCGGCATAGCCGAACCAAGTCCGAGCCGTCGGCACGTGACCGCCGCTTGTCTTGCGAATGTCGGCGACAAACTGGTCAAGATGCGGAACGTTCGGCTGTTTCCAGTACCATTCGAACACCCAGGTCCCGGTTCGCGCTTCCGGCGGCAAGCCGAGCAACACTTCAAGCTCCTGTTGCGCGCCGGCGATGTGCGTCTGCTTGTCCAATCCGAACTGCACCGCTTGTTTGAGCGCGTTGACGGCATCATCGCCCGCTACCAGGAAAATGATGACGTCCGGATTCGCGGCCTGCGCCTTTATCAAATAAGAGGAGAAGTCGGTGGTGCCGAGCGGCGTTAAGTCGCCGCCGACTTTGTTGCCGCCGAGCCCGGCTGCGGCCTTTTCCAGACCCGCCTGCAGCGTGTGGCCGAAGGCGTAGTCTGGCGTGATGTAGTACCACTTCTTCCCGGCGTTCTTGATCAGCGAGCCGGCGACCGCGTTTGCTTCCATCTGTGTGGTGTTGCAGACGCGGAATACGTTCCAATGACAATTCGCGCCGGTGATCGGGTCGGTGTGGCCGCCGGGCACGACATGGAAAACGCCTTTCTCAAACGAGACGTTGGCCATCGCGGCTGCAAGCGCCGAGTTGATATTGCCGACCAGGAAATTGACCTGATCGCGATCGATCAGTTTACGCGCCTTTTCGACTGCCGTGCCGGCGTCGCCGCTGGTGGACTCCTCCACCAAGAGCTGCACCGGACGGCCAAGGATGCCGCTTTTGGCGTTGATCTGGGAAAGCGCGAGTTGCGCGCCGATCAGTTCGTTTTTCCCGAGCGCGGCGTAAGTGCCCGTCAAAGGATTATCGAGGCCGATTTTCACCGGCTCGTCGGCAAGGGATTTGACGATAAATGGGCTCGAAATTTGCGCTGCGCCGATTGCGAGACCGGCCTGAAGGATCGCTCGCCGTTTGATCGGAGCGCGCATAATGTCCTTGGACATCCTTTTCCCCCTGGAAGCTAACCTGGTTGCTTTTCTGATACCGGGCCATTTAGGTCCAAATGGCCATCCTGATCAATCAAACGAATGTCGCATTGCGGCGTCAAATGCAATGCATGGGCGCGCGTCGAACGACAAGCCCCAAGGTGGGGGTACATTTTTTAGTCACTAGAAACCGCGTTGTGAGCCGTAGCATTGGCGGCCTTGTGCGGGACGAGTGAGACAAAGCGCCGCGTTCCCCGAAAGTTTGGAAAAGCCCCTCCGGCGCGCACTTATGGGGTTGCCCTCGCCCGGCAGCCGCGCGCGGTTGTGGTCGCGGCAGAGGGGGTTACGGCGCCGAATACATCGCCCGTGCGTCGGCGGTGAAAGCTTTTCGCGAGTCCGGATCGAGATAGAACATGTGACCCCCGCGGTAGAGCTTCAGCGCAGTGCGTCCCTCGAAAGAGGGAAGATGATTGAGCACATAACGTGAGACCGCATAGGGCGTGACCATGTCGCTGTAGCCGTGGGCGATCAGAAGGCGAAATGAGGGCGTCAGCGCCAGTAACACGCGCAGGTCGTCGGTCACGCTTGCCTGTCCGCGACCTTGTTCCCAATTCCATCTGCCCGCTATGTCCGAGGCCAGGAGCGTGTAGGTTATCTCGGTCTTGAAGCCGAGTTCGTCGTGGGCATAGCCGACAAATGCGCCGCCATAGGCGCGCACGAGCCCGTCGAGAATTGGGTCGGGACCTCGCGGCACGGGCGTCCCCGGATAGGGATCGTCGGATGCGAACGTCGCATCATAGTGGCTAACGATTTTGTGCTCGGCCGCCTCGAGGTTCTTCACATAGGCGTCGTGGATGAAGCCGTTCGATCGCGTTATGGCGTCGAGAGGCAGCCCTGTCATCTTTGCGACCCGCTCGTAAAAAGCCTTGGCCGCATCGCCTTGCGGCGGCGGCCCGGCAAGCGTGGTGAGATAGTCGGTGACGGCGAAATTTTCCGCCTGCGCCAGCGCCTCCTTGCTGAACGTACCATTGCGCTCGAGTTCAGCGGCGGCGAGCGACGGCAATTGCAGTGCGGCGCCGAGAGCAAGATCATCGCCGCCGAACTGAAACGACGTTTCGAGTGTGGGGGAGAGCATCAGTATGCCGGAGGGCACGATGCCTTGCTCGTTTATCAAAATGCGCGCGACTTTTGCCGCGCGAAAGCCGCCATAGCTCTCTCCCAAAATGAATTTCGGCGAGGCGGCGCGGCCGTTTTTGGCGACATAGAGCGCAATAGCTTTGGCCAAAGACTGCGCATCGGCATGCACGGACCAGAAGTCGCGCGCATCGTCGGAATTGGCCGTGCGGCTCCACCCCGTCCCCACCGGATCGATCAGAACGAGATCGGTGAAGGAGAGCCAAGTATCGGGATTGTCGATCAAACGCACCTTCGCGCCGTCATGGC
>DASPWC010000242.1:0-2278 GCA_035622055.1 Xanthobacteraceae bacterium
CGTGATGACCAATGCCGCAGCAACCCCGTTACCGGCCGAGCGATCCCTTCTGATTGTCGAGGACGACAAGTCGTTCCTTCAGCGGCTCGCCCGCGCGATGGAAGGTCGCGGTTTTGTCGTGACAACGGCGGAGTCGGTCGCGGATGGACTCTTACAAGTGGAGAAAGCCGCGCCGGCCTACGCTGTCGTCGACATGCGGCTTGCGGACGGTAACGGTCTCGACGTCATATCGGCCATGAAGAAGCGCCGCCCGGAAGCGCGCGCAATTATTCTCACCGGTTACGGCAATATAGCGACCGCGGTGAATGCGGTGAAGCTCGGCGCCGTGGACTATCTCGCCAAGCCCGTCGATGCCGACGACGTTGCCGCGGCGCTCCTCGCGCTCGACAACAGAAAGATAGAGCCGCCGGAAAATCCGATGTCGGCGGATCGGGTTCGTTGGGAACATATCCAGCGCATTTATGAATTGTGCGGCCGCAACGTCTCGGAAACCGCGCGCCGGCTCAACATGCACCGGCGCACACTGCAGCGCATCCTCGCCAAGCGCGCTCCCAAATAGATTTAGATTTCACCTCCATAAGGGCCTTGCGGATCGGCAAGAGCCTGCAAGCGCAGCGCCGCCGCGTGGGCGAAGCGCAGCATCACCGTTTTGCGCGTCGCCGCCGGGAGCCGATGTTCCGGCGCCTCGCAGACGATCGAAGCGCCAAACGCATCGGCCACGATCAGGCCGGCATCGGGCGGAAAGATGTCGCAAGGCACATCGACGATGGTGGCGAAGAACAGCCGATCGCAGTGCAGCCGATAGTCCATCCACTTTTGGTCGGCGCGGAAATCGGCGACCGAGGATTTTATCTCCACGATGATGATCTCCCCGTCGCCGCCGAGCGCGACCAGATCGGCGCGCCGGCCTGACGGGAGCGGCAATTCGCTGACCACGCAATAGCCAAGCACGTGCAAATAGCGTGCGGTGCCGCGGGCGATCGCCAATGCGGTCTGCGATTGCCGCCCATCGGCGAGCGGCGAAGCCGTCGTAACTATGCCGCCGATCGTGACGGGCATGACGAGGATTCCAGGCAGAGGAAGATTCGACAACGGCCGACACGCGAGCTTACGCACCCCACAAACCCCGAACGAGTTACGCCCAAAGACATCATTCTGCCGCGCCGGCGCGTTCGGGGAAAGCCCTCGCCAGGGCTTGGCGCGAGGCGGCGATGACGCCGCGCTCGGTGATCAATCCGGTGACTAATCGGGCGGGCGTGACGTCGAAGCTGTAGTTGGCGACCGGCGAGCCGTCCGGGACGATGCGAACGGTTTCGACGCGGCCCTGCGCGGTCAGGCCGGTCATCGTCGCCACCTCCTCGGGTCCACGTTCCTCGATCGGAATTTGCCTAACGCCGTCGGCGATCGAAAAATCGATGGTCGGCGACGGCAATGCAACATAGAAGGGCACGTTGTTGTCGCGCGCAGCGAGCGCCTTCAGATAGGTGCCGATTTTGTTACAAACATCGCCGGCGGCGGTGACGCGATCCGTGCCGACGATAACGAGGTCGACCATGCCGTGTTGCATCAAATGGCCGCCGGTATTGTCGGCAATCACGGTGTGCGGCACCCCGTGCCGGCCGAGCTCCCACGCGGTCAGCGAGGCGCCCTGATTGCGCGGTCTCGTTTCGTCGGCGAAAACCTGGAGCGCGATGCCGGAATCATGCGCCAGGTATATCGGCGCCGTGGCCGTCCCGACATCGACCGCCGCCAACCAACCGGCATTGCAGTGCGTGAGAATATTGACGGACTCGCCCGTTTTTTTGCGCCGAGCAATCGCTTCGATCAGCGGCAAACCGTGTTGTCCGATGGCAGTGTTGATCGCGACGTCCTGCTCGCAGATTTCCTCGGCGCGCCGATAGGCGGCACGCAGGCGTTCGCCACGCGGACGATTGCGCACGGCGGCGACCATTTCGCCGACCGCCCGTTTCAGATTGATCGCGGTCGGACGCGTCGCCAGCAATGCCGAACAGGCGCGATCGAGCGCTTCGTCGGAAGCGTCGGCGTGAAGCGCCAGGCAAATGCCATAGGCTGCGGTTGCGCCGATCAGGGGCGCACCGCGGATCAGCATGGCGCGTATGGCGTGCGCCGCTTCGTCCAGCGACGTCAAGCGCGCCGTGACGAGCCGATGCGGCAGCGCCGTCTGATCGATGATGCCCACCGACCATCCGTCCGGCTCGAGCCAGATGCTGCGCATCGATTTGCCGTCGACTCTCATGCCGCTCCTCGTAACGGGACA
>DASPWC010000243.1:0-2823 GCA_035622055.1 Xanthobacteraceae bacterium
CGACCACCAGCGTTCGCGCATCGACCGGCGCTCGGTGCGCATCAAGCTCACCGACAAAGGCCGCGAAGTACGCGACGCAGTCGATGCGCTTTACCAAAAGCACGTCCGCACGGTGGAGCAGGTCGGCGGCATCAATGCCGAGGAATTCAGCGTGCTCAACAAGGCGCTCCATCGACTCGAACGGTTCTGGACCGATCAGATTCTCTATCGCTTGTAAGATTGGACCTTTCGGTACTGGCCCCGGCGCGTGCCGGGGCCATTTTCATTGGGCCTGTCTTCGGGCTCGCGCGTGTGCTATTGCGGCGGCGGGGACGGCTAGCCGAATTGCGCCTTAATGCTCGCGCAGATACGCGCTCAATGACTCGATTTAACAGTCCGATAGGTTCGCGGCAACGGATGCGGCTTTGCCGCCGCACTGTCCTGCGGCACCTTACCAATGCGGCAGTCTTGGTCGCCGCGGGTGCGGCAAGAGCCGAAGATCAGCAGCTCGACGCACTGATCGGCGATACCGATCGTGGCGAGTTTGGCCAAGGCTTCGATCAGGCGCCCCGCGCCATTCATATGCCCAAGGCCACGGCTCCGACGTTATCCCCTGGAACAGCGGAAACCACCCAACGCGCGATCGAGACTTACGATACCATCGTCAACCGCGGCGGCTGGCCGGTCGTCCCGAAAAATCTGGAATTGCGCATCGGCACGCACGATCCGAGCATCGTCGATTTGCGTACGCGGCTGTCAGTTTCCGGAGACCTCGATTTGAATGCGAGCGCGGTCGGCAACGATATCTACGATTCCTATCTCGAGGAAGCCGTTCGGCGCTTCCAGGCGCGTCACGGCCTGAGCATTGACGGGGTCGTGAACGAAGCGACCCTCGTTGCCATGAATGTTCCCGCGGCGACGCGGCGCGATCAATTGAAGATCAATATCGAACGTCTCAAGACGCTCTCTACCAATCTTGGACCGCGTTACGTCGTGTGCAATATCCCGGCGGCGCGCATCGAGGCCATCGAGCACGATGTCGCCGTATCGCGCCATACGGCCGTCGTCGGCAAGCCAGATCGGCCTTCGCCCGATATCAACAGCAACGTTATCGAGATCAATTTCAACCCGTACTGGACGGTGCCCGCCTCGATCGTGCGCAAGGATCTCATCCCGAGAATGCAGGACCAGCCCGATTATCTGACACAAAATCATATTCGTATTTTTGACTCCGCTCACCGCGAATTGCAGCCTTCGCAAATCAATTGGTACTCCGAGGATGCAACCAACTATACCTTCAAGCAGGATCCCGGCAGCTTGAACTCGCTGGGGTCGATCCGCATCAATTTCCCGAGCGCCTACGGCGTTTATATGCATGACACGCCGTTGAAGAACTTGTTTGGGGATGATTTTCGTTTCCATTCCTCCGGCTGCGTGCGGGTGCAGAACGTTCGCCAGCTGGTCGCTTGGCTGCTGGACGAAACGAAGGGCTGGTCGCCGGCTGACATCGAGCGGATCATCAACTCCGGCGAGCAAAAGACCGCCCGGCTGTCGAAACCCGTGCCCTTGCACTGGGTCTATGTAACCGCGTGGTCGGCGTCCGATGGCGTTGTGCAATTCCGCGAGGACATTTACGGCCGCGACGGGCTCGGAGCGCCCGCCATTCCGCCGACGACGAAGCTCTAGCGCGGTAGACCCGCGGCCCGCCCGATCCCCAAATATAGGGCCGTCATACGCCGAAATAGCGCAACTTATTGCGGGTTCGGCTGGCATGATTATTCTTCGGGGTGTATCACCGGCAAGTCGGTAGGCTGGCCGAATGCCGCCGAGGTAACCAGCCAGGCAGTGAGGAAACGAGCCATGTCGGTAAGCCACAAACCCAGTACAACGGACGAAAGCTTCTTCTCGGCCGCACTGACTGAGAGCGATCCTGAAATCGCCGCGGCAATCAAGGACGAGCTCGGCCGCCAGCGCAACGAAATTGAATTAATTGCGTCGGAGAATATCGTGAGCCGTGCCGTGCTCGAGGCCCAGGGCTCCGTGCTCACCAACAAATACGCCGAGGGTCTGCCGGGCAAGCGCTATTACGGCGGCTGCCAATTTGTGGACGTCGCCGAGCGTCTGGCGATCGAACGGGTCACCCGCTTGTTCGGTTGCGCCTTCGCGAACGTTCAGCCCCATTCCGGCGCTTCCGCCAATGCCGAAGTCTTCATGGCGCTGATGCAGCCGGGCGATACTTTCATGGGACTGAACCTCGCCGCTGGCGGACATCTTACCCACGGCTCACCGGTCAATCTGTCGGGGCGCTGGTTCAAGGTGGTGCCTTATGGTGTTCGTCGCGATGACCATCTCATCGACATGGACGAGGTCGAGAGGTTGGCGAAGGAGCATCGGCCCAAAGTGATTATTGCCGGCGGCTCAGCCTATCCGCGGTTTATCGATTTCCGCCGCTTTCGTGAGATTGCCGACGAAGTCGGCGCTTATCTCATGGTGGATATGGCGCATTTCGCGGGCCTCGTCGCCGGCGGCGTCCATCCGAGCCCGCTGCCGCACGCGCACGTCGTCACGACTACGACGCACAAGACGCTGCGCGGGCCGCGCGGCGGCACCATCCTTACCAATGACGAGGAACTCGCCAAAAAATTTAATTCGGCGGTGTTTCCCGGAATGCAAGGTGGTCCTTTGATGCACGTAATCGCGGCGAAGGCCGTTGCATTTGGCGAGGCGCTCCGCCCATCCTTCCGGATTTACGCTAAAAACGTCGTCGAGAATGCGAAGGCGCTCGCGGAAACCCTCAAAACTCACGGCCTCGACATCGTCTCTGGCGGCACCGATACGCATCTG
>DASPWC010000244.1:0-5356 GCA_035622055.1 Xanthobacteraceae bacterium
GCAACAGGCACTCGACGAGGGCGCGCAGATCATTCTCGGTCCATTGTTCGCCCAGTCGGTGAGTTTCGTCGGCCAAGCCGCGCGGGCGCACAATGTGCCGGTTATCGCGTTTTCGACGGACGCCAATGTGGCCTCGAACGGGGTCTACCTGCTCAGTTTCCTTCCGGAATCCGACGTCGATCGCATCGTGCAGTACGCTACGTCATCCGGTAAGCACTCCTTTGTGGCCCTCATTCCCGACAACCCCTACGGCACGGTGGTCGAAGCGGCCTTCAAACAGGCGGTGGCGCGCCGCAACGGCAGTCAGATCGTCGCGCTGGAGCGCTATCCGCATGACAAAGCTGGAATGGCGGCGCCGATCCAAACCGTGGCGCAAGCCTCGGCGCGGGCCGACGCACTGTTCATTCCCGACGGCGGCGATGCAGTGCCGGACGTCGCTCAGGCCATCATCGCGGACGGCGTGAACATCAAGCGGCTTCAATTGCTGGGCACGGGCCTCTGGGACGATCCGCGCATCTATGCCGCGCCCGCGCTCGAGGGCGGCTGCTACGCGGCACCGGACGGTGTCGGCTATCGGAACTTCTCCACGCGCTATCGCGCCCGCTACAACCAAGACCCGGTTCGCACCGCGACGCTCGCCTACGATGCGGTCGCACTGATTGCAGCTCTGGTGAAGACGCAAGGCGCCGCGCCGTTCACGCAACAGGTGCTGACCAATCCGTCCGGCTTCTCGGGGATCGATGGCCTGTTCCGGTTCCGCGCCGATGGCACAAACGAGCGTGGACTGGCCGTGCTTCGGGTGGCGGCTTCAGGAGCGCAGACGGTCTCACCGGCGCTACGAAGCTTCAATGGCGGCTCTGGAATATAAGCTAGCTTACAAATTAATACGGTCAAATGCCGTCGCTTCAGCGGCGTGCCAATTCAATTATCGTTCTTTTCCGCTATTTGCGCAGTGGGCGCGCGGTACCGACAGAAAAGATAAGGTTGCTTATCATTTGACTTGGGTCACGCCGCCAGATCGGCAACCACGGCATCGAGCACGGGAAAGCCCGGCGGTGTAACGCGCAACCGCCCGGAATGGCTTGTTTCGACCAGACCATGCTGGTGCAACATCGCAATGCGCTCGGGATCGAGCGCCCGTCCGGCGATCCGTTCGTAATGAGCAGGATCGATACCTTCGGCGAGGCGAAGACCCATCAGCAGGAATTCGTCCGCCCTCTCCGCAAGCGTGAGCTTTTCGTCCGCGATCAGCCCGTGCCCCTGGGTCTCAACGCGCGCGAGCCACGCTTCCGGCCGCTTCTCGGTCGCGGTTGCATGCCGTACGCCGGCAATATCGAGGCGGCCATGCGCGCCGGGTCCGATGCCGGCATATTCGTTGGCGCGCCAGTAAACGAGGTTATGCCGGCATTCGCCGCCGGGCCGGGCGTGATTTGAGACCTCGTAGGCCGGCAAGCCGTGCGCGGCGCAGATCTCCTGCGTCACGTCATATAGGGCGCGCGCGGTGTCCTCATCGGGCGGCCGTAGTTTGCCGGCGGCATGGAGCGTGGCGAACGGCGTCTCCGGCTCGATCGTCAGCTGATAAAGCGATACATGGTCGGTGGCTTCGGCCAGCGCGGCGCGCAATTCTTGCGACCATTGCCCGGGCGTTTGTGCGGGTCGTGCATAGATCAGATCAAACGAGTAGCGGTCGAAAATCGCGCGCGCGACGCCGACCGCATCGAGCGCCTCGCGCGCCGAATGCATGCGTCCAAGTTCGGTAAGTGCGCGATCGTCGAGGGCCTGCACGCCGAGCGAGACGCGATTCACGCCGGCGCCTCGGTAGCCGCGAAAGCGCCCAGCTTCGACGCTCGTCGGATTCGCCTCGAGCGTGACCTCCGCATCGGGCGCGATTCGCCACGCCTTGGCCACGCCCTCGATCAGCGCTGCGACAGTCGCCGGCTGCATCAGCGACGGCGTGCCGCCGCCGAAGAAGATCGTGGAAACGGTTCGCCCCGGTATGCGCGCCGCCGTGGCGGCGATTTCTGCGGCGAACGCCCTCACAAATCTTGGCTCGTCGATGGCTTCGCGCCGGACATGGCTGTTGAAATCGCAGTACGGGCATTTCGACAGGCAGAACGGCCAATGGATGTAGACGCCGAAGGCTTGCGCACCGTCCGGGTCCGCAGCATGCAAAGGATCACGCGCGGTCAAGGCAGGCCTCCGCGAGTTTTAAGAAGGCGCGGGCGCGATGCGACAGACCTTTGCCGTGCGGCGGCAGACCGTGTTTTTCCTCGCGGGTCATTTCGCCGAAGGTGCGCTGATGGCCGTCCGGCACAAATATCGGATCGTAGCCGAAGCCCTTGTCGCCGCGCGGCGGCCATACCAGGGTACCGGCCACGCGCGCCTCGAATTCCTCGACGTGCCCGTCGGGCCAGGCGACGCACAAAGCCGAGACGAAATGCGCCCTGCGGCGTTCCGGCGCGCTCGCGACGCGCTCGCGCAACTTCTCTTCGATCGCTTCCATGGCGCGATGAAAATTCCGGTCCGGCCCCGCCCAGCGCGCGGAATGAATTCCCGGGGCGCCGTCGAGCGCGTCGACCGCGAGTCCGGAATCGTCGGCGAATGCCGGCAGGCCCGAGGCTTTTGCAGCGGCTTCGGCTTTGATGCGCGCATTGTCGCGAAAGGTCATTCCGGTTTCGTCAGGCTCGCTTAAGCCAAGCTCGCCCGCCGATACCGCCGCTATTCCATAGGCCGCGAGCAGTTCGCGCATTTCGGCAAGCTTGCCGGGATTGTGGGTCGCGATCACCAAGCGACCCGAAATCGCCCGATGCGGGGCCGGTGCGGAAATGCGGGCTTGCGTCATTTGATGCGGCCGTCCTTCGCCGTCCGCATTACATAACCGCCATCTTTTGCAGGTCGACGAGCTTGGCGACGCCTTTGCGGGCGAGCGCAAGCAAGGCCGAAAACTGCTCCTCGGAGAACGGTGTCTTTTCCGCAGTCGCCTGAACTTCAACGATATGGCCGGAACCGGTGAGCACGAAATTGGCGTCGGTGTCGGCCTGCGAATCCTCGGCATAGTCCAGATCGAGAACCGCCGTGCCGGAACAGACACCGCAGGAGATCGCGGCGATGTGGTCGCGCAACACTTCGGCATCGACCATCTGCCGCGTCTTCATCCAAGCGAGGCAGTCATAAAGCGCGATCCACGCGCCGGTGATCGACGCCGTTCGGGTTCCGCCGTCGGCTTGAATTACGTCGCAATCGATCGTGATCTGACGCTCGCCGAGCGCTTTGAGATCGGTCACCGAACGTAGGCTGCGGCCGATCAGGCGCTGAATTTCAACGGTGCGACCGTTTTGCTTGCCGGCCGATGCTTCGCGGCGCGTGCGTTCCAATGTTGCGCGCGGCAGCATGCCGTATTCCGCTGTGATCCAGCCGCGCGCTTGGCCCTTGAGCCAGGGCGGCAGGCGATCCTCAAGCGTTGCGGTCACGAGCACGTGCGTATCGCCGAACTTCACGAAACATGAACCTTCCGCGTATTTCACCACTCCACGTTCGAGCGAGACAGGGCGCAACTCGTCAGCTTGTCGGCGGCTCGGCCGCATGACTTTCTCCAGTTCTACCGGCCACTGCCAGCACCACTCCCTTGTAGGGCATGATCCGGAAAAGCAGAAACCGGTTTTCCGAAAAGATCTTGCCCCATTAATAGCTTGGAGCGGCATCGATTCAGCTTGAAGCGATCACGCTCTAACGGATGCAGTGGGTCGGCCTTTGTCGAGAGACTTGTAGTGGCTGGGGCAGGGACCGGACAAGAGACCCGACAATCGACCGGAAAGGATCGTAAACGAGCGTTCGGCATCAACGCCAAATCTCCGGTCCGCATTTACCAGTCCCGGATTTGCCAGCTGCGCCGGCTTGCCGCTACGCTTGGTCCGACGGAAGTGAGGAAACATGGCAAAGCAAGCCCCACAGGAATTAACGCGCACACTGGCCGAATTCGCCGCCGCGTTAGGCTGTGGCGATTTGCCCGAACGTAGCCGGGAGCATTGCAAGAATCTGATTTTGGACGCGCTCGCCTGCGCGGTAGCCGGACATCAAGGCGAAGAAACCGGCCAGGTCATGGCGCTGGCGTCGGCGCTTGCCCAGGGAGGCGACACCAGCGTGATCGGCGGCGGGCGTTTATCGCTCGCGGGCGCCACATTGTTCAACGGTTACCTGATCACGGCAGTGACGATGTGCGACGTGCATCGCGCGACCATGACGCATGTGACGCCGGAAATCATTCCGCCGGCTCTCGCCGTTGCCGAACGCGACGATACTTCCGGCGGCGCCCTTTTAGCCGCCGTCGCCGCCGGCTGCGAGGTGACGACCCGCATCGGTCTCGGCCTCGACTACCCAGTGTTTCGCGCCCGCGGCTGGCATGGACCGGGCGTGATCGGCCCGTTCGGCGCGGCCGCGGCGGTTGGTTCGCTCCTGAAGTTCGACGCCGATACGATGGCGCGGGCGTTCGGGCTTGCCGGCAGCCAGGCGGCTGGAACCTTCGCCGCGTGGGGAACGCCCACGGTGAAGTTTCATCAATGCCGCGGCGCGCTGTCCGGGCTGATGGCCGCGTTGCTGGCGCAACAGAACTTCGTCGCAACGCGCGAATTTCTTACCGCCAAGGACGGCGGCCTCTACGACAGCTATGCCGAAGGCGGCAAACCGGAGACCGCGCTTGCCGAACTCGGACGCCGTTTCGAGCTCGAACGGATAGCGCTCCGGCTCTGGCCGTCCGCGACGCTGATCCAGGGTCTCAACACTGCGCTGTTCGATCTCGTCGATAAACACAAGATCGACCCCGCGCGCGTGCGCAGCGTCGACATTGCGCTCAGCCAAAGCGCGTTCGACATGCATGGCGGGTTCGGCCCCTATAACGGAAAGTTCGAGGCCCTCCTGTCGGCGCACTACACCGCCGCGGCGATCCTGCATGACCGCGCACTGACCTTGGCGCAGTTCGTTCCAGCGCGGTATGACGATCCGGCGTTGCGCGCTTTTGCCAGCGAAACGGTCGCCGTGCGTTCGGATGCGTCGGTCGCCGGCTCGCAGGCGAAAGTGCAGGTCGTCATGCGCGACGGCACTATCTACACAGCACGCTGCGACCATCCGCTCGGTTCGTTCGAGAATCCGTTGTCGCGGGCGCAAGTCGAGCAAAAATTCCGTACCTGTGCCGCAGGAGTCCTGTCCGAGCCGCGCATCGATGAAGTGATCGAAGCTGTCGCCCGGCTTGAGACTTTCGGTTCGGTGCGAAAGCTGATGGGCTTGCTGCGCAGGGCGACACGGGCGCGTGCGATGGCGGCCGCGGAGTGATAAATATCGTTTCAAGACCACGGAGCGCGTT
>DASPWC010000245.1:0-3279 GCA_035622055.1 Xanthobacteraceae bacterium
CATGGCGGCCGCGATGAATGGGATGGCGCTGCACGGCGGCGTCATTCCTTATTCCGGCACCTTCTTGGTTTTCTCCGATTACTGCCGGCCCGCTATTCGTCTCGCCGCGCTCATGGGCCAGCGAGTCATTCATGTCATGACCCATGATTCGATCGGGCTTGGCGAGGACGGCCCGACGCACCAGCCGGTCGAACATCTCGCCGCGCTGCGCGCCATCCCCAACCTCAAAGTATTTCGGCCCTGCGACGCGGTCGAGACGGTGGAGTGCTGGCAGCTCGCGCTCTTGTCCAAGGCTGGGCCGAGCGTGCTGGCGCTGACGCGGCAAAACACGCCGCAGCTTCGGCACGGCTTAGATGCGCGCAATCGCTGCGCAACGGGTGCCTATGAGCTTATCGCGGCGGACGGCGGCCCGGCGCTGGTATCGCTGTTCGCCTCGGGCTCGGAGGTGGCGCTCGCCGTCGAGGCGCGAAAGCAGCTTGCCGCGCGCAACATTCCGGCGCGCGTCGTCTCGGTGCCGTGCTTCGAGCTTTTATTTGCCTTACAGGACAGCGAGCGTGCGGCCGTCATCGGCACGGCACAGGTCAATGTCGCGGTCGAGGCCGGCATCCGGCAAGGCTGGGATGCGATCATCGGCGCGGCGGGAACCTTTGTCGGTATGACCGGGTTCGGAGCCAGCGCGCCGTACAAGGACCTTTACCGGCATTTCGGGTTGACCGCGGAAAAAGTAGCCGAAGCGGCATTGGCTCGACTGGGAAAGTAGGAGATACATGACCGCCCGATACACGACCGCCAAGCGCCGCGTCGCCTGAGCGCCCGGCGGGATAAGGTTAAGGAGACCGGGAATGTCCGTTCGCGTTGCCATCAATGGATTCGGCCGTATCGGCCGCAATATCTTGCGCGCGATCGTCGAAGCCGACCGCCACGACATCGAAGTCGTCGCCGTTAACGATCTCGCGCCGGTCGAGACCAATGCGCATCTGTTGCGCTACGATTCAGTGCACGGCCGTTTTCCGGGCGAGGTAACGGTCAAAGGCGACACGATCAACTGCGGCAACGGCGCCATCAAGGTGACCGCCGTGAAGGACCCGGCGCAATTGCCGTGGAAGGACCTCGGCGTCGAAATTGCGCTTGAGTGCACCGGCATATTCACCTCAAAGGACAAGGCGGCCGCGCATCTGAAATCCGGCGCTAAACGCGTCCTGGTATCGGCGCCCGCCGACGGCGTCGATCTGACCGTGGTCTACGGAGTCAATCACGACAAGCTCGCGAAGACGCACACGGTCGTGTCCAACGCCTCGTGCACGACGAATTGCCTCGCCCCGGTCGCCAAGGTGCTCAACGATGCCGTCGGAATCGAAAAGGGATTCATGACGACCGTGCATTCCTATACCAACGACCAGCCGTCGCTCGATCAGGTGCACAAGGACCTTTATCGGGCGCGCGCCGCCGCCATCAACATGATCCCGACCTCGACCGGCGCCGCCAAGGCGGTGGGGCTCGTCTTGCCCGAACTCGCCGGCCGCCTCGACGGCATGGCGATCCGGGTGCCGACTGCGAACGTCTCGGTCGTCGATTTCAAATTCGTCGCCAAGCGCGCCACCAGCAAAGACGAGATCAACGCCGCGGTGAAACGCTCCGCCGAGCAGCAACTCAAGGGCATCCTCGGCTATACCGACGCGCCGAATGTTTCGAGCGACTTCAATCACGACCCGCATTCGGCGATCTTCCACATGGACCAGACCAAGGTCATGGACGGCACGTTGATTCGGGTCATGGCGTGGTACGACAACGAGTGGGGTTTCTCCAACCGCATGGTCGACACGGCTGTGGCGATGGGCAAGCTTGCCTGACCGCGACCGCCGGCTTTTTCATTAGTGATTTTCCATGACGACTTTTCGCAGTCTCGACGACGCTAACGTCAAAGGTAAACGCGTGCTGGTGCGCGTTGACCTCAATGTGCCGATGCAAGACGGCAAGGTTTCGGATTCCACCCGCATTGAGGAAATCGTCCCCACGCTGGTCGAGCTGGCCGGCAGGGGCGCGCGCGTAATCCTGCTTTCCCATTTCAACCGGCCTAAGGGTCCCGATCCAAAACATTCGCTCCGGCCCGTCGTTCCGGAGATCGCGCGCCTCACCAAGCGGCAAGTCGGCTTCGCTGAAGATTGCATCGGACCGAAAGCCGAAAGCGCGATCGCGAGCATGAAGGACGGCGACATTCTCTGCCTGGAAAATACCAGGTTTCATCCGGAGGAAGAGAAGAACGATAGGGAATTCGCCAAGAAGCTTGCGGCGCTCGGCGACATTTTCGTCGACGAGGCGTTCTCGGCCGCGCATCGTGAGCACGCCTCCAACTCCGCGATCGTGACGGCGTCGAGTTTGATCGCCTATCCGGGCCGCGCCATGAAATCGGAGCTCGACGCGCTGGCGCGCGCATTCGAGCACCCGCAACATCCGGTCGCGGCGATCGTCGGAGGCGCCAAGGTTTCGACCAAGCTGGAACTGCTCGGCCATCTGCTCACCAAGGTGGAAACGCTGATCATCGGCGGGGCCATGGCCAATACCTTCCTCGTGGCGAAAGGCAAGGCCATCGGAAAATCGCTCTACGAAAGCGACCTCGTCGCGACGGCGCGCGATATTATGGACAAGGCCAAATTGCTCGGCCGGGAAGTCGTACTTCCGGTCGACGCGGTGGTGGCGAAGAAGCTTGCCGCGCAAGTTCCGACCCGCGTCGTCTCGATAGACGAGGTCGGCGCAGACGACATGATTCTTGATATCGGGCCGCGCACCGTGGAGCATGTCGTCTCGGTGCTGGCGCGCAGCAAGACCTTGGTTTGGAACGGCCCTTTCGGGGCCTTCGAGCATAAGCCCTTCGACAATGGTACAATCGAGATCGCCGAGGCGGCCGCGGAACTTACAGCGGCCGGAAGGCTTGTCAGCTTTGCCGGCGGCGGCGATACGGTTGCCGCGCTGAACCACGCGTCGGTAAAGCATCGGATGACACACGTCTCGACCGGCGGCGGAGCGTTCCTGGAATCGCTGGAAGGCAAGACCCTGCCGGGAGTGAAAGTGTTGATCGTGCCGCAAAACTGCCCTGTGCCGGGGGAATAGGAAGGGCGAACGGGTTGCGCATCGGGCGCCGTAGGTTGAGGAGAACGCGATGAACTTGAGCGAATTGAACAAGGTCGCAACTGCGATGGTCGCTCCGGGCCGCGGCATCTTGGCGGCCGACGAATCCACCGGCACCATCAAGAAGCGGTTCGACGCGCTCGGCGTGGAGTC
>DASPWC010000246.1:0-6776 GCA_035622055.1 Xanthobacteraceae bacterium
CGCAAAGTCCGTGCGGCGTAATCGTCGCGACGAAAAAACTCGCCCGACGGTTCTCCGCCCGGACCCTCCGGGCGAATTCGGCTACTAACCCATGAACGCGAACCCAGTGAACAAGCCGGCGTCCTCCCATGCCTGCCTGACGAACCACCGCCCTTTATTCGAGAGGACTCTGCGAGGCCACGTCCATGGCAAGAGCAACGCCAGCGACGCGCCGATCAGCAAAACCACGAAGGTAACTGCAAAGAGCGTATTGAACTCGAGTTGCTCGACGACTCGGTCCCAGTTCCGCTCGCGATGGGTGTCTGTCATGGGTATCTCCTTTGCCGGATACGTCCCAGAAAGCTTTTTTGAAGTCATGCGGCGATCCCCTTCGTCAGCGCGTCATGCGCCTGGGTGACCCTTATCGACGTAACTGTGCGATCGCCGGCGCGCTGCGCTTCGCGTTCGGCGGCGTCGCGCAGGCGTTTCGCTGCCGAAATCCGCACCAGCAGCGGCTGGGCCTCGATCATTTCGTCGAGCGCCGATTTTGCGTCATCGTCCCACGACAGCTCCTTATGGAGGCGCGAGGGCGTAGCTTCGATTTGATCAAGCGCGGAAGCGATTGGAAGAATATGGAAAAGCGCATCAAACAACGCGTTGCAAACTTCCTGAATGATATAAGTCGCGCCCGCATAACCCATGAATGGCGTGCCGATGTGCCGCCGAATTACCGCTCCTGGAAATGAGGCTGGGATGTAGACCGCACGCGCACCGGCTTCAGCGAGATACATTCGCTCGTTGTAACTGCCGAACATGACGAGCGGGGTCTTGTCTCTCAGGGCCTGGCGAACCGCCGCGTTGTCAGTTTTCACGCCCGCACGCCGCGCAGCCGAAAACGTGCACGGCAGGCCCATCTCCTCCTCTAGAAAGTTACGGATCCCGCGAGCATAGGTTTCATTGGCGACGATGGCGAAACTCGCCGTCCCGAAGAAATCCTGTGTGACCGAACGCCAAAGATCCCACAGTGGTTTGACCGTGGTGTGCTTTTCGCGCTCGATGAAAGACGACGGATCGATCCCGAGCAGATCGCCGAGCGCGACAAGGAATTTCGTCGTCGAATGCAGGCCAATTGGCGCCTGCAGATAAGGCCGTCCAAGCGCCTCGCACAACATGCGGCCGAATTCGCGATACATGCATATGTTGACATCCGCGTTGACGAGCTTGGCAACATCGGCGAGGTGACTGCCGAGTGGAAACACCATATTGACCTCGGCGCCAATGCCTTCGACCAGGCGCCGGATCTCGGCAAGATCGGAGTGCATGTTGAACATGCCGTAGATGGGGCCGACAATGTTCACACGCGGCTTATCATTTTCCTTGCGTGGCTTACGCTCAGGAATTTTCTTCGAGCCGTATTCGGACCACAGCCAATAGAGGGCGCGATTGGCGCTTTGCCACTGGTCCTCGTCAATCGTACGCGGCAAGAAGCGTTTGATGTTGGTACCTTCCGGGGTGACCCCGCCGCCGATCATTTCGGCGATCGAACCGGTCACCACGACCGCGGGAAGGTCGGGATCGAGCGTGCCGTGCGCACGTTTCATCGACTGCTCGGTGCCTTTTTGGCCGAGCTCTTCCTCCGCCAGCCCGGTGACTACGATTGGCAATTCGTGTGGCGGAAGCGCATCAGTGTAATGCAGGACCGAGGTCACAGGGAGGTTCTCGCAGCCGACCGGGCCGTCGATGATGACCTGCAGTCCCTTGATTGCCGTGAATACGTACACGGAACCCCAGTAACCACCGGCGCGATCGTGATCGAGGACGAGCATCACACCGGCTCCTCTTCGATCTTGCGAGCCTTAACCGCGCGCTCGATCTGACGCTTGTAGCGCTCGCGGAATTCAGGCCGATCACGCGGCGCGTCGTTCCAGATTCCGGCGGCAAATCCCTCGCCGATGCCGGAAAAGAAATTCTTCATACGCTCGAAGCGCGCCTTGCTGCCGATGGCCGCATTCACTACCTGAGCGAGGGAACCAGCACCGGCAATGCCAAGCAGCGGCCGCACCGATATCAAATTGGTGAAGTAGAGCGCCGGGATCGCCATCGATTTGGCCTTTTGCACAACCGGGGTCGTGCCGACGGCAAGATCGGGCTGGAATTCCGCGACAGCGGCGAGATCCTGCTCGAGCGAAGCGCGGTACTGGACGCGTGCGCCTTTGGCCTCGAGCCATTCGCGGTCGGCGTCAGACCAGGGAGTCCGCGGACACGCGGTACCGACATAGGGAACGTCCGCGCCGCTCTCGATGAGCAGGCGCGCGACAAGAAGTTCGGAACCCTCATAGCCCGACAACGTAACGCGGCCCTTGATCGGAGCTTTCGCCAACGCACTACGAATGGCTGGCAGGAATTGATTCTGCGCCGCGGCGATAGTCGTCGGGGCAACGCCGCAAGCCCTTCCGATCGCATCAAGCCACATTGCCGTGCCGTCGTAGCCGACCGGCGCCGAACCCACGATCGCGCGGCCTGCCGTCGTGAATTCACGGATCGACGCTGTGTAGAAGGGATGTAACGCAGCGACTGCGGCGCAATCGAGCGCTGCATAAAGTTCGCGCCACTCGCGTGTCGGTACCACGGGTCCTGCCGACAGGCCGAGCGGGCCCAGCATCAATCCGATTCCGACCGGATCGGCCGGGAAGACTTCACCGAGCAGCGTGACGGATGGCCTATCGCCGCGCTTATCGCGCGGCGCCTGTACCGGACCCCGCTCCGCCTCACTGCGGGCGTAGGCAAGCATGGCTCCGGCCAATACGTCCTTTGCTTCCGCGTGAGTCGGCACGCCGAACCCGGGCACGTCTATTCCGATAATGCGGACGCCGTTTATCTCCTTGGGCAGGAGTTGCAGCGGCACGCCCGAAGCGGTCGGCACACAGAGATTGATGATGACGACGACATCGTGGAGCGCGGGGTCGGCTAGCTTGAAAACGGCCTCGCGAATGTCTTCAAACAGCTTTCCGGTAACCAGTGTTTCGGAGTTGAACGGGACATAGCCGACCGTACGGCGCGCACCGTAGAAATGCGAGGTGAAGGTCAGCCCGTACACGCAGCACGCCGAACCCGAGAGCACAGTCGCGGTGCGGCGCATGCGTAGGCCGACGCGCAGTGAGCCGAAGGCCGGGCACATGCTTTGCGGCTGATCGTGAGGACCTGCCGGATAATCGGCGGCTAAGCGTCTAAGCGTCTCACTCTTTCCCGCCGCCGCGGCGGCTGCGCGCATATCCTTTTTTCCGGCGTGGCAGCCGAGCCCGTCGCCTCGCATTGCCGCCAGATTGACTTGAGCGCCACTTTTGACCGCATGCATCGCGCCGTCGCTTGGCGAGGGCGAGCGATCTGGTCCATCATACACGACCTCGGCCGTGGTACGGACAATTTCAACATCGCGGTCGTCAAGACTCATCGTATTCGCTCACACGGTGTCGTAGACGACTTCAAGTGAGGCTTTTTCGGCTACGGTCTTGCCGCACATGTCCTCTTCCGTTGCCGGATCGAGTACAACGCCGCGGCCGACGACATCGCTTTTGAACAGGCCGAGCAACGAGTCGTGGGTCAGCGGGTTCGGCCGCACTGGTGGCGACGCGGCAACCTGCTGCGCCAATTCCTCGAACAGCGGCCCCCAGCGGTCTCCGGGCCGGCCGATGATCTGGTAATTTGCGCTCTTGCGGCGGATGTCGTCGTCAGCCGGAATCGAGGCGAGCACCGGAATGCCGGCAGCATCTGAAAAGGCCTTGGCTTCGCCGGTGCCGTCGTCCTTGTTGATGACCATACCGGCAACCCCGACATTGCCGCCCAGCTTGCGGAAATACTCGACCGCGGAGCAGACGTTATTGGCAACGTACAGCGATTGCAGGTCGTTCGAACCAACGACGATGACCTTCTGGCACATGTCGCGCGCGATCGGCAGACCGAACCCGCCGCAAACGACGTCGCCGAGGAAGTCGAGCAAAACGAAATCAAATCCCCAGTCGTGAAAACCAAGTTTTTCAAGGAGCTCGAAGCCGTGGATGATACCGCGGCCGCCGCAGCCGCGGCCGACCTCGGGGCCGCCGAGCTCCATCGCGAATACGCCGTCGCGCTTGAAGCAGACGTCGCCGATCTTAACCTCATCGCCCGCGAGTCTTTTTTTGGCGGAGGTTTCGATGATGGTGGGGCAGGCGCGGCCACCGAAAAGAAGAGACGTGGTATCGCTCTTCGGATCACATCCGATCAGCAGAACCTTCCTGCCCTGCTGCGCCATCATGTAAGAAAGGTTGGCAAGCGTGAAGCTTTTGCCGATGCCGCCCTTACCGTAAATCGCGATGATCTGCGTCTCTTTCTTGACCTCGCCGGTATGAACAGGATCCGGCTCGATTGCGGCTTCGGCGCGCAATTGTTCAGTCGTACTGATTTTCGCCAAAACGTTCATGAACAGGCTCTCCAATCCAGAATCATTTTGAGACAAGCGGCGTCGCCGAAAGCGATCCCGTAGGCCGCGGCGGCGCGCTTTGCCGGCTCGCGATGAGTGATCAGACCATCTAGCGAAAGCTTGCCGCTATCGATCAGATCGCGAACCGAAATCAGATCCTGCTGCCGCCACTCCGCGGCAACGCGCAGGCGCGCCTCGCGGATAAAGGCTGGCGGAAACGAGAACGATAACGGCTCGCTGTAGAAGCCGGCGAGAACGATTTCACCGCCAGGTCCGAGGCGGGCGATCAGTGGATCGAGCAGATGAGAATCGCCGCTGGCGTCATAAATGACTCGATAATCGCGGCGCGAGTCTGCGGCAGGGTCAAGCACGGCGTAGCCGAGCGCGCCATCAGCGCGCTCGGGATTGCGCTCCCAAACGACGGGCGCTTCCCCGCCGGTTGCGACGGATACGCGCGCGAGCAGACGGCCAAGCACGCCGTGGCCAACAATACGTTCGGGTTTTGCGGCGCCCGGCGCCGAAAGTGCGTGATAGGCGGTGGCGGCAAGCGCCGCGAGAATGCCCCGTTCGCCGAGACTCTCGTCGATTGGGAGCAGCTTTTGCGCGGGCAAGACGACGCGAGAAGCAGTGGCTCCAAACAGGCCACGAAGATTGCGGAAACAGCGCGCTCCAGGCACGAAGACGAACTGGCCGGCCTTAAGTCCCGACGCTCCGGGTGCCTGCGCAACACGGCCAACCGACTCATAACCGGGGACCAGGGGATAGCCCATGCCCGGAAACGACGGCATGCGGCCAGACCAGAGCAACCTCTCGGTCCCAGTACTGATTCCGCTCCACTCGATATCGACGACTGCGTCGGTGTCGGTCGGTGCAGCAAGATCAACTCTGCGCAGCGCGAGCTGCTCCGGTTCCTGGAAGATGACGGCAGTGGCCTGCATAGGGCCTCCGTTGCGCGTCAATGTAGACTGACACCATGATGTGTCAAGTTAAATATACTATTGGTGGAGTCAACAGGCCTTTAACCCCTGTAAATTCAAGCCTCCGGGCGCGCGATGATCGCGCCCGTCAGCAGGGGCCGACGTGTGGTGAGCGTACGGCCCCCATCGAAACCACCGGCGCGCAGCAGCCTTGCAAGTTCGTCGGCGCGTCGAGGGCGGCCACTGCCCATCGCGAGCAGGTAGAAGCCGAAATAAGCGTCGCCGACTATGTCGGTTGCAGCGGTGCCGCACATAGGTTCGGCAATCAGCAGTACGCCGTCTTTCGGCAATGCGCCGCGGACCTTGCGCAAGAGCGTGACGGCGCAGTCATCGTCATGGTCGTGCAGCACGCGGATAAGGGTGACGATATCCGCGCCGGCCGGCAGCTGCGTTTTCAGGAAATCACCGCAAGCAACGGTCGCCCGGTGAGCGAGGCCGGAAGCGGCAAGCCGTGCCCGCGCACGCTCAGCGACCACCGGCAGGTCGTACAGCATCAGCCGCAAGTGCGGCGCCTTCGCCGCCGCGGCGATCAGGAACGCGCCCTCCCCGCCGCCGACGTCGAGTAAGCAGTTGTGACGCGACAGAGGCCACACCTCCAGCACATCTTCCGCAATCAGCGCCTGCGACGACGACATCAGCGCGCTGTAGGGAGTGACTTCATCGGCGGTGAGCGTCTCGGGATACCGAGCGCGTGCATAGGGCCAGTATCGCGAAAGTGCCGTAGGCCCCGCAGTTCCCCGCAATAAGGAGACGGGGTCGCTCAAGTCGGCGTAAAGCAGATCGTGGTGCTCGATCATCGCCGCGACCGCGGGATTGGCGAGCAGCGCCGCACCGTTGGAGCCGAGACCGAATCGGCCGCCGCCGCGGCATTGAACGAGCCGCAACGCGGCGGCCGCGTTGAGGAGCCGCGCCACGGCCGCCGGAGCGAGTGTAAGCCTGGAGGACAATTCGACGATTGTCTGCGGTCGTTCCGCCAGAATCTCGAACAGCCGCAGCTGGACGCAAGCCAGCAGGACCTGGGAGTAGACGAATCCCGCACACAGATCGAA
The DNA here is from genome assembly GCA_035622055.1 of Xanthobacteraceae bacterium. GTDB lineage: Bacteria > Pseudomonadota > Alphaproteobacteria > Rhizobiales > Xanthobacteraceae > BOG-931. The sequence goes on from DASPWC010000246.1 coordinate 6,462, forward strand.
CAGCGTTTGCGCCCGTTTTTCAGCTATTTTTCGAGTGAGCGGAAAACCGGCGGCCCAGCGCTGAAACCGTCGATCGGCGAGCAAATAATCGCGCCAGGAGAGTAAGCGGTCGCGCCAAAGCGCAGAGCGTGAGGTTTGCACCGGGCTGGGCACCGATAGAGCGTGCTTGCCGGCCGCCACCATCACGCCGCTATTTGCGCGAGTTTCGGCGGCAGCAAGCGCTTAGATTCACTAACGATAAGCGATTTGAGGTCGGCGGCGCCGGGACATAAAGGAATGGCGGCGACCGCTTCGGCGACGAGCTGATCGACGCGT
>DASPWC010000247.1:0-2845 GCA_035622055.1 Xanthobacteraceae bacterium
GGCCGAAATTATCGATGAACTACCATCGGGCCGTCTTTACAAGGACGGCGCGCTTGTCATCGATGCCGAGGCGCGCACCATCGCGGCGCGGCGGCGCCTGAGCTTCTCGGGTATCGTTTCCGTCGCGCTCGCAATGACCGACAAAGGCGCGCTCGCCGCCAACCCGGAGGTCGAGCTTATCGGCTTGCCGGAAGTGGACGCCGGCGGCGCCTCAATGGCGGAGATCGCGCTGCGCGCAGTGGAAGACGCTTTCGAGGCACTGCCGAAACCACGGCGTCGCGACCCCGATGAAGTAGCGGAGACACTGCGACGAGCGGTCCGCGGCGCCATTGCGGAGCGCTGGAACAAGAAGCCGATCTGCCACGTGCACGTGCTCGTGGTTTGACGTCGCAAGTGCCGTAATCTAAGGCCGTTTTTGCGGGCGTCGCGTGTCGCCAAAGAGGAACGAGCGAATGATCGGCAGGCTCAATCACGTTGCGATCGCCGTCCGCGATCTCGGCAAGGCGACCGCGATCTACCGTGATGTTTTAGGCGCCGAAGTCTCGGCTGCGACACCACAACCGGCGCACGGCGTGACAACGGTCTTCGTCTCCCTGCAGAACACGAAGATCGAACTCCTTGAGCCACTCGGTCAGGATTCGCCGATCGCGCGGTTCCTTGAGCGTAATCCCGACGGCGGCATTCATCACATTTGCTACGAAGTCGACGACATCAAAGCCGCCCGGGATAGGCTCAAGTCGGCAGGCGCGCGCGTACTGGGCGACGGCGAACCGAAGATCGGCGCCCATGGCAAGCCGGTGATGTTCCTACACCCCAAGGATTTTTCCGGGACCTTGATCGAGCTCGAGCAGGCCTGAAATGCCCGTCGCCACGGCGCTGGCCATCTTTTTTCTGATCTGGTGGGTGGTGCTCTTCGCCGTTCTGCCCTGGGGAATACGCAGCCAGCATGAGACGGAGGACACGGTCCCAGGCACCGACCCCGGCGCTCCGACAAGCGTGCGGATCGGGCGAAAGCTGCTTTGGACGACGGTCGTTGCGGTCGGCATCTATGCCATCGGTTATTTTATCTATTTGCAGCACTGGATGACGCTTGATGGTCTGGTGGATGCTTTCTTGAAACTCTAATTAAATCAATGACTTACTTAAACAACCTATCACATCTCTTTGACTGAAAGTTGAAAAGAAAAAGCAGGGCCGAAGGCCCTGCCATGAAATTCTTTTTACGCCCGCTGCGTTTTATTGACGATGCCACGCGCGGTAGCGGCAGTTTAGGGTCGCAGGTCAATCCTCCCGAGACTTGGACCGCCGGCCCAGAAATTATCGCGATCACTCGCATTCCCGGACCCGCGCAGTATTCCTAATTGATCTTGCAGCCCTTGTCATCATGCCCCGCGGGCGTGACAAAAAAATTAAATCCCGGTCGCCGGATCAGGATTAGAACGCGGAACTCTTGTGTTTTTCATCGGCATGCGGCTTGACTGCATGGGCCGTCCCAGCCCAGCGAGAATTCATGCGCCTTTCCCGCTACTTCCTCCCGATTTTGCGTGAAACGCCGAAGGAGGCTGAGATCGTCTCGCATCGCCTTATGTTGCGGGCAGGCATGATCCGTCAGGAGGCGGCCGGCATTTACTCTTTCCTGCCGCTTGGTTTCCGCGCGCTGCAAAAGGTCTGCGCTATCGTGCGCGAGGAGCAGAACCGGTCGGGCGCCATCGAGCTTTTGATGCCGACGATCCAGTCGGCCGAGCTTTGGCGCGAGAGTGGCCGCTATGAGGCCTACGGCAAGGAGATGCTGCGCATCCGCGACCGCCATGAGCGCGAAATGCTCTATGGGCCGACCAACGAGGAAATGATCACCGCGATCTTCCGCAGTTACGTAAAGTCGTACAAGGATCTGCCGCTCAATCTCTATCACATTCAGTGGAAATTCCGCGACGAGGTGCGGCCGCGCTTCGGACTCATGCGGGCACGCGAATTTCTTATGAAAGACGCCTACTCATTCGACCTCGATTTCGCGGGCGCCAAGCATGCCTATAACCGCATGTTCGTCGCATATCTGCGGACGTTTGCGCGGATGGGCTTGCGGTCAATTCCAATGATCGCCGAAAGCGGCCCGATCGGCGGCAATCTTTCCCACGAATTCATCATCTTGGCGGACACCGGCGAGAGCGAAGTGTTCTGCCACAGCGATTATCTCGGCTTCGAAGTACCCGGGCCGGATGTGGACTTCACCGACGTGGCCGGCCTGCAAAGGATCGTCGACAAATGGACATCGCTCTATGCGGCGACCTCCGAGAAGCACGATGCGGCAGACTTTGCCAAACTTGTCGGAAAGGGCATTTCCGCACGCGGGATCGAAGTCGGTCATATTTTTTATTTCGGTACAAAATATTCCGAGCCGATGAAGGCCGTGGTCACGGGCCCGGATGGAGTGGAACGGCCGGTCCACATGGGCTCCTACGGCATCGGTCCGAGCCGACTGGTCGCCGCCATCATTGAAGCTTTCCACGACGACGCCGGCATCAAATGGCCCGAACCGGTCGCGCCTTTCCAGGCCATGATCCTCAATCTCAAGCAAGGCGGGAGCGATACCGATCCGGTCTGCGAGGGGTTGTACGCCGAACTGGCCGCCAAAGGCATCGACACGCTCTACGACGATCGCGATGAGCGCCCGGGGGCGAAATTCGCCACCGCCGATCTGATCGGGATCCCCTGGCAAATTCTCGTTGGCCCGCGGGGCCTTGCTGAAGGCAAGGTCGAAATGAAGCGCCGCGCCGACGGCGAGCGGGAACTTTTATCCCCAGCCGACGCTATCGCGCGCCTTTCCGCATGAACTTGTGCGTCGTGA
>DASPWC010000248.1:0-3034 GCA_035622055.1 Xanthobacteraceae bacterium
CGCGGCAATCAGCTCTCCGGCGGCGAGCAGCAGATGCTGGCGATCGGCCGCGCGCTGGTCGGCAACCCGTCGGTGACCTTGATGGACGAGCCGTCGGAGGGCCTTGCCCCGGTGATCGTCGAGGAATTGGCCCGCGCCCTGCGGCAGCTCTCGGAGACCGAGCGGCTCACCTTGGTGCTGGTCGAGCAGAACACGCGCCTCGCGCTCGACCTTTCCCCGCGCGCCGTGGTCATGGACCGAGGCCGCATCGTCTACGACGGCCCGAGCGAGGCGCTCGCCCGCGACCCGGCGAAGCTCGACCGGCTGATCGGGGTGGCGAGATAATTTGTAGCCCGGATGAGCGGCGCAGCCGCGAAATCCGGGGGCGGTGGCCCCGCATTTCGCTACGCTCGATGCGGGCTACGGCGTCTTCGGCAGCACCAACTGCGTCTGCGTCACCACCGCCGCGAGCCTTCCGTCGCCGCGGGTGATCCGGGTCTGCCACACCATGGTGGTGCGGCCGCGGTGGAGCGGGGTGCATTCGGCGCGTGCCGTGTCGCCGAGGGGGATCGCGGCGAAGAAATTGGTCTTGCTCTCGATCGTGGTGGTGCCGGCGCCGTCGGGCAAGTTCGCGATCGTCGCGATCGCGCCGAGCGTATCGGCGAACGCCATCAGCGCGCCCCCGTGCAGCACCGGCGGCCGCGTGCATAACGCCTCGCGCACCGGCAGCTCGGCCTTCACGCAGTCGGGCGCGACGCTGACGATGACGAGCCCCATGAGCTGCGAAAACGGAAGCGGTTCCATGATCGTTCCTCGCGGTCGGCCTTACGCTGCCGGGACCGGAGGATCGGATCAATTACGTTGCGGGTAAAGCAGGCGCAGGGGTCGCCAAAATCAAAACCCCGGCCGTTGCCCCGAGGGAGAGCAACGGCCGGGGGCCCGTGGTCGGAGCTTATCCAAGCGTGGCGCGATCATCCTTCGGCTGCATGAGCGTGGCGGTCACGCAGCAAAGGATCGCCGTCGCGATGGTCATGACACAGATGGAAATCCACATGGTCGACCTCTTGGCTTGGCGTCCCCTAACGCGGCTACAGGCGTTAAGTTCCCTAGCCGACACAGCGAAAAAGCGAAAACAACGCTTTTGGTAACAACATACCACGAACTGACAGCGGCCGGCCTAAAATCGCTACCTAGAGGAAGTTTCGATTGGGATGGATCATAACCTCGCCCTGGCACGGACTGACGCGTGCTGCTCGCAGAACATCTTTAGCGCGTTGTGTGAAATAATTCACACAACGAAAACGGTAAAGTTTCCTATCATGCCGCGTTGCCTAGACGCTGGCGGGCCTCCCTACGAACAGGCCTCTCGGCACGGCACCCGGCGCGCAGGGAGGGAACAATGAAAAATTTGGTCTGGACGACGCTCGCGGCTTTGCTGGCGCTCGCTTTGCCCAGCATGTTGATCATCATTCGCAACCACGTCCGCCGCACCCGCGGGGACCTTCTCACAGAGTTCGAGAACGTCTTTAACCTTTCGGGGAAGGCAAACACGTCATTTGAATTCGCAAAGAACAAATACCTCGGGAAGGACAAGGTATCGCCCTGGCGCCTTTATATGGCGGCGATACCGTTCATGCTGCTTTCATTTGCCGGGCTCACGTTGGCGCTTATGCCGATAACGTCCTCTACGAATGCTCTTACAATCCATGATTTCGTGGCGCCCACACTGTTTACGAGTGGAGGGTTGTCAGGAGACAATCCTCAATATTTTTACAGCACGTTGACGATCCTCACCATAACGTTTGTCGGCTCGTTTATTTTTGCGCTACGCTATCTCGTCCGGGCGATTGCCAATTTCGATCTGGCGCCTTTAACCTTCTTCCGCGTCACCGTGAACATGATCCTGGCGATGGCGGTGGCGGTTACCTTATGGCGAACCCTTCCGGACCTGACGTCCGTTTTCTTCGGTGCAAAGGAGGGCGCCGCCGGCGACGCTACTGTGGGGACTCTCTGGTACGGCACAGCGTTCCTGATCGGGTTCTTTCCGGATCTCGGTCTAAATTTCTTGCTCGAACGTATTCCGCTTCCTTTCAAGCGCGATCGTGACGACCTCCTCAAGGAATGCGCCGTCGCCTCGATTGAGATTGTCGATGGCATTGACGTTTGGAAGCGCTTTCGACTCGAGGAAACCGACATTGTCGATGTCCAGAATCTAGCGGCCCTCAACCCCATCATTCTCTTCGTCGAAACGCCATATCCATTCTACACGTGCTTCGATTGGATAGCGCAGGCGCAGCTGTGCACCATCGTGGGGCCGGATCGTTTCATCGAGTTGCGGCGCCGCCACATTCGCACGGTGTTCGATCTGGAGCGCGCGGTATTCGGGCCGCATTCAACCGAGAAGGCGCGGAAAATCGTTGCCGAAGTCATGTATACCACCGGTCCGGCATCGCGGAACTTCTTCTCAAACTGGCAGCGCGGCTCCAGCGAAAATGCCCAGAATGCCCAGGCAGCGTTCGAATACGACGGTTACGACGACGAGACGTTTCAGCATCTGGTGCGGGTGTCCGTTGACGACCTGCACGTACATCGGCTGCGGCAACTGTGGATTGATATTGGGTCGCAGCTTGGCGCGCACTCCATGAACCTCAAACCGCTCTATGACCTGGAATACCCGCCGGCTCTGCAGGACAATCTGCCGGAGCATCCGGCGGTTCCATCGGCCCCGCTCGTAGCTGCCTGATGACTCTCGACCTCAAGAACGCCCGCCGGCGCTTTGTACTGCCGGCATGGGGTCTGGCGCCCGCCTCGCGATCCTCGTCGACTCGCGCTCCCGGTGCCGCGGCGCAACATTTTTGCGACGGCGCAGGTATCGGTAGATTTCAATGAAGACACAATCTCATATTCACAGCCGCAACAAGACGGTCTAGGGTGACCGGTTCAAGAACCTGGGAGGAAATGATGTTTTCTCATCGGCATTGGACGGCTTCCCGTTCCGCTGTCGCGGCGGCCTGTTTGGCGGCGGTTGCAGGACTCGGATGTAGTGCCGGATTGG
>DASPWC010000249.1:0-3545 GCA_035622055.1 Xanthobacteraceae bacterium
GGCGAATAATGCGAGACATTGCCGCCGTCCCACATCGAGCCGATCACGTAACGCAACGGAGCGCCGGTCGCCGCGTGAAAGCGCTCGGTTAATGCCTCGCCAAGTTTGTCGCCTGGAAACAACACGGCGCGGTAGCGGTGATCGCTCAAGGGCAGCATCGTATAATTGGCGACGAAAGCTACGACGAGGATCGCGAAGACCGCACCCCACGCGGCGACGATCCGTGTCAAGCGCGCGGTATCGAGGTCGACGCGCGCGGCCATCACGAGCCACAGCCCGAGGAGGAGCCAGAGCGGATAGCCCCACATCGCGATGGCGCCGCGGCCGCTCGCGGCGGAAAGCGCGATCGTTGCCAGCGCCGGGCCGAACGCCAACAGCGTCACGATGCGCTGATCGAACGGATCCGCGGAGCCCTTTTGGTCATCGCGCGGCCAGAACAGCGCCGCCGCGATCGCGAAAGACGGCAATAGAAAAAAGATCTGGCTGGCGAGGAATAATGTGGGATGCAGAATATGATCGAACCATCCGCGGGCCGGTGCGGCGCGATGACTGGCATAGGCGAACGGAAGAAAATCGGTCTGAAACAGCCATGCCAGATGCGGCGCGATGATCAAGAGCGCGACGGCAAGCGCGAGGTACGGTCCGGGCGTCATCCAGGCGCGGCGCGCTTGCCGGTCGAGCAGTGTGAAAAGCGCATAAGGCGCCGCCAGCACGACGACAAAATATTTCGCCCATAGCGCGGCGCCGAAGGAAAAGCCCAACAGGATCCAGGAACCGAGACGTCCGCGTTTGAGCGCGGCATGCAAGGCAAAGCCCGCGAGCGCCCAAAGCGGCAGCTCAATGACGTCGTGATTGAATTTAACGGCGGTGTACTGGAAATAATGCAGGCCGTCGATGATCAGGACGGCGACAAGCGCGCCTACCGCGCCGACCAGCGGTCTCGCCAGCGCAAAAACCGCCACGAAAGCGACAAGGACCGCAATCTGCGCCACGGCGTAATAGGCGATGTCGGCGCCGAAGGTCCGATGCGTGGCTTCGATCAGCCACCACGGCAAAGGCGGCAGCTTGTCGTAGCCGAGTTGCCATTCGCGGCCGTAGACGAGCGCCTCGATGAGATCGAGCGGCAGATTGGCGCAGAAGAGCGCAGGTAAGACGGTCCAGACGGCGAAGTGCACGGCTAGGAACGAGCCGAACGCTGTTCGCGGCCGGCGTTCGATCCATCGGATCAAGCCGGCCGCTTGTGGCGGGGAGGCCGGTAGTGATGCGGCGGCGCTAAGCGTTTCAGGCATCTCTTTAACCGCATTTAACCCTTTGCCTTATAGAAGCATGGCGGCCCGTCCGCTACGTTCAGCCTGTGGAAGTTACGGACTTGCGGGTTGTCCGCGCTTGTGGACACTGGCAGCGCTTAAGGAGTGCACGGTCGGAGGAAGGGTCGCTCATACCATGGTGCGCATCAGTGCCTTCGTCATTGCCGCCTGCATGATGCTCATCGCCGGCGCCGCCGGCTTTGTGGTTTATGTTCGCTTCGGCTTCACCGGCGCCGAGTCGGCTCTCGTGGCGCTCGGTACGCTGACCGGGCTCGCCGTCTACAACACCATCGCCGCTCGCAAGCACGATCGCGTCGAAACCAGCCATCAGCTCGCAAATCTTGCGCGCGGCTCGGGCGATCTGGCGCACCAGCTTGCGGAGTTCAGCCGCCGTTTGAATACGATGGAGGCTAAAGTCGACACCGTAGTCGACCGCGCCCTGGCGACCACCCAGCCGCTCGCAGCCGAGATCGAGGAGCTTTCCACCATGGTCCGGCAGATTGCCGGTTCGGCCGCCGCGCATGAAACCGCGCAGCCCAACAGCGATGCGGCCCGTAACGGTATTGGCGATGATCACCCGGTCATCGCGGTCGCGGAAACTCCCTCGAACGCGCCGGGGCTTGCGCGACTACCTCTCACTCCAATGCCCGCCGCCCGCGCGATGCCGGCCGATCGCAAAGTTACGCCCTTCGCCGGGCTTGGCCGCGAATCCATTATTGCTACGATCCGTGGCGCCATCGATGCCGGTAATGTCGAACTCTATCTACGGCCGGTCGTGACGCTGCCACAGCGAAAGCTGCGTTTTTACGAAGCGGTTGCGCGGTTGAAAGCCGACAATGGCGATGTCATCGCGGCAGGCGATTTTCTGCCCTACGCCGAAGCCGGCTTGTTGGTGCCGAAGCTCGACAATTTTGCCGTCTCGCGATGCGTGCAAATCGTGCGGCGCTTGCTTCTGAAAAATCGTGATATCGGCCTGTTCTGCAATCTGACCGCGGCGACGCTCGCCGATGCCGGCTTTGCAAAGCTGCTTGAAATGATGGATGCCAATCGGGCCATCGCGGCGGCGCTGGTTTTCGAATTCAGGCAGAGCGCGGTACGCGCCATGGGGCCGATCGAACATGCAAGCCTCGCCACGCTCGCCGAACGCGGCTTCCGCTTTTCCATGGACAATCTCACCGACCTTCGCGTCAACGCGCGTGAGTTGAACGAACGCGGCTTCCGTTTCATCAAGGCGCCGGCGCGGCTATTCTTCAATCGCCTCGGCGCCGCTTCGTCCGATGTTCGCCCAGCCGAATTTTCCGACGTGTTGGGCCGCTTCGGTATCGACCTGATCGCGGATCATATCGAAAACGAAAACACGGTGGTCGATCTGCTCGATTACGATGTCCGTTTTGGCCAGGGCATCTTGTTTTCACCGCCACGTCCGAGGCGCGAGGACGCGATTGGGGCGACAAACGCCAAGGATGATGAGAAGACCGCCGAAAAGGCCGCGGAGAAGGTTGTGCAGGACGATGCCTCCTATGACGTGCCGCTGCCGCAAGGGGCCGCCCACGCCGCCGCGACTGAGCCGGCCGCCGAGCTTATTCCGCTCGCGCGCGCCATCGTGAGACACGGCTAATCGTACCAGCCGTGGCCGATTTCATAGAACATCTGCAGCCGCTGGTGCGGGACTACGACGCCGTGCTGTGCGATGTCTGGGGCGTCGTGCACAACGGCCTGGAGGCCTTTCCTGCCGCCTGTGACGCGCTGATGCGGTTTCGCGCCGAGGGCGGCACCGCCATTCTCGTTACCAACGCGCCGCGGTCGGGCGCCGCGGTATCGCGTATTCTCGATCGGTTGAAAGTTCCGCGCGAGGCTTACGACGCCATTACGAGCTCGGGGGACGTGACGCGCGGCATCGTCGAAAAGCGGCTTAATGAGACAGTGTTTCACCTCGGTCCTGAGCGCGATCTTTCAATTTTTGCCGGCCTCGACGTGAAATTTGCACTGCTGGAAACCGCCGACTACGTCGTGTGCTCGGGACTATTCGACGACACGACGGAGACACCGGACAATTACCGTGACATGCTGGCGGCGCTGCGCGCGCGATCCCTGCTTATGGTCTGCGCCAACCCCGACATTGTCGTCGAGCGCGGCGATACGCTCGTCTATTGCGCCGGCGCGCTGGCTGACGCTTATGCCACGCTCGGCGGCAACGTGCTCTATTGCGGCAAGCCGCATCCCCCGATCTACGAGCTC
>DASPWC010000250.1:0-4471 GCA_035622055.1 Xanthobacteraceae bacterium
AAGTAAGGGCTCAACAGCGAAGCATATTCAGTTTGCGCATAAGGTTATCAAACAGCAGCTGATCGCCGCCGGCAAAGTTTTAGTCGCCGAGGGACAGGACGATTTCACACGCGGGCATATTTCCTTTCGCCTGCCGGACAATCAAAACCTGTTCTTCATGAAGCCGCATAGCATCGGTCTCGACGAGATCACGACGCAGAATATTCTTACCATCGATCTCGAGGGCAAGGTCGTCGCCGGCACCGCACGCCGCCACAGCGAGGTCTATATCCATTCGGAGATTTTCAAGGCGCGGCCGGACGTCAATTGCGTGATCCACACGCACCCGGCCTATTCGATTGCGCTGTCCGCGACTGGGCGACCACTCAAATGTTACAGCCAGCCGGGGGCGCTGTTTTACGACGCGCTCGGCACCTATACCGACACCATCAATCTCATCCGCTTACCCGCGATGGGAGCCGGCGTCGCGCGCGCGCTTGGTCGCGGTCGAGGCGTGCTGTTGAAGAATCATGGCGTCGTCGTAACCGGGGCCACCATCGACGAAGCCGTCATCGGCACAATCATGCTGGAAAACGGCTGCATGATTCAATTGCTGGCCGAAGCGGCTGGCGACCCGGCACCGGAATTCTCGCGCGCCGACATCGAAAAGCTGAAAACCGACATCAGCCGGCCGGAGCAATTCAAGATCAATTTTGATTACCTAGCGCGCCGCATTAAGCGCCGTGGCTAAAACGAGTCGTCCACGCGGTCGTGATTGCGGTCGGTAATCGTGGTAAAAAGTACGGGTACGATCTGCAGGAGCGACCATGCCACGCATGAAGGGCGCCGAGCTCATCACGGAATACCTGATCGCCAATGGCATTCCCTATGTGTTTGGCATTTGTGGTCACGGCAATGTCGGTATGCTCGATCCGCTTTATGCCGCGCGCGACCGCATCAAGCTGATTTCGCCGCGCCACGAGCAGGTCGCCGCGCACATGGCCGACGCTTACTTTCGCGTGCGTCACGAGCCGGTGGCGACGCTGACATCTTGCGGCCCCGGGTCCTGCAACATCATCATGCCGCTTGCATGCGCGCTTACTGATTCGTCGGCACTGCTCGCGATCACCGCGAACGTGCCAACTTCGCAATTCAATCGCAGCCCGTTCCAAGAGATTAATCGGCACTATCAAGCTGATTTCGTCAATATCGTTCGTCCCGTCGTCAAACGCAGCTTTCAGCCAACGCGCGTCGATATGCTGCCGCTGGCTTTGCGGCATGCGATGTCGACAATGCTGTCGGGCCGGCCGGGGCCGGTAAATGTGGACGTACCATTCAACGTTTTCCAGGAAGAGGACGATGTGGAGCTCCCGCCGCTGGCGCCCGCGCTCAACGCGCAGCGCGGGGGCGCCTCGCCGGAGGAAGTCTCGCGCGCGCTTGCTATGATCATCTCGGCACAACGGCCCGTACTCTTTATCGGTCACGGCGTTACGCTTTCGGAAGCGGGCGTCGAGCTCACCGCGTTTGCAAGGGCGCTTCGCGTTCCGGTGATTTCATCCCCGAATGGTATGGGCTGCGTCGATATGATGGATCCGCTATCGCTTGGGTTCATCGGGCGAAACGGCGCGTTTCCCGCCAACGAGGCTGGCCGACGCGCCGATCTCGTTATCGCGATCGGCGCCCGTTTTGACGATCGTTCGGCATCATCCTGGATGCCCGGTTATTCATGGAATTTCCCCAGCACAAAGCTCATCCATGTCGACGTCGATGCGGCCGAACTTGGCCGCAACTATCCACCCGATCTCGGCGTTATTGCCGATGCGCGGACTTTCTTGCGTCAGCTTCTGGCCGAACTGGAACGCCCGGCGGCTACTAAGCCGGCGACCGCGCAATGGCTCGCAGACATCGCAAAATGGCGCACGGAATGGAACGACTTCGTGCGGCCGAACTTCGAAGCCCACGCCTTTCCGATGCGGCCCGAACGCGTCGTCGCCGATTGTCAGGCGGTTCTTCCGCCGGACAGTATCATCTGTTGCGATGTCGGGGTGAGCCACAATTGGTATATGCAGTTCTGGAACGCGCGCCGGCCGCAGACGATGCTCAATTCCTGGGGGTTTTCTGGCATGGGGTTCGGCGCGGCAGGCGCCCTCGGCGCGAAACTCGCGGCGCCGAATCGGCCAGTGGTCGCGGTAACCGGCGACGGCTGCTTCACCATGGTCCCGCATGTGCTGTGCACTGCCGTGGAATACGACATTCCGGTTGTCTGGGTGATCTGGAATAATTTCGGCTGGGTTTCGATCCGCGATATCCAGCTCGGTATGTTTGGCGGCCGCGAACACGGCACCATGTTCCACCAGGGCGCCAACAAGAAACCTTACAATCCGGACTTCGCGGCGTGGGCAAAGGCAAGTGGCGTCGATGCGCTCACGGTGAAAAAATCCGAGGATTTCCGCGGCGCCCTCGAGCACGCGATCAAGGCCAACAGGCCCTTCCTCCTCGACGTGCATGTCGATGCCGAAGTGCGTCCGCCGTCGACCGGGGCATGGCAGCTACCGCCGACCCCATATAAGGAGCCGGTGTTCGGACAGCGCTTTATCCCCGATGCCGCGCCGGTGAAATGACTACCAACTAACGGCCGGCCTGCAATCGACTTGCAAACGGCCGCCTACTTTCGCGATGTGGCTCATAGTTTGCGGGTGGAACAGACGAGAGAGCTGCGGTGGCGTCTAGAAGCGACCATGATCAGGAGGACGACACTTCGGCCGCGTCCCTACCGGCCCTGATCCGCATCGTGTTTGGCAGACAGCTCTCCAACCGCGAAATGCGGTCGCGCGAAATCGGCGTCGCCGAAGGCGTGCCAGCACTCGGACTGGATGGCTTGAGTTCGACGGCTTACGGTCCCGAGGCGGCGCTTACGATTCTCGCAGCCGCCGGCGCGACCGGATTGGCCGATCTCGGCCCGCTGATGCTCGCAATCCTCGTCTTGCTCGGCATTCTGTTCGTTTCCTATTGGCAAACGATCGAGGCCTACCCGAAGAGCGGCGGTGCCTACACCGTTTCGCAGGCCAATCTCGGCGTGAATGCAAGCCTGTTCGCCGCGGCGGCGCTCATGATCGACTACGTGCTCAACGTTGCCGTTGGAATTTCCGCGGGCGTTGCCGCGCTCGTCTCCGCGGCGCCGTCCTTGGACGCGTATACGCTTTCTCTTTGCCTCGGCATTCTTGTCCTTCTCACGCTCGTCAACCTACGTGGCACAATGGACGCCGGGCGGCTGTTCGCAGTGCCGACATACGTGTTTGTCGCCTGCTTCGGCATCGTCATCGCCATTGGCGGTTTTGCTGTGATCGCGAGCGGAGGTCATCCCCAACCGATTGTTCCGCCGCCAGCGCCGCCAAAACCCGTTGAAGGGATCGGCTTGTGGTTATTGCTGCGTGCCTTCGCTTCAGGCTGCACGGCCATGACCGGCGTCGAAGCCGTCAGCAACGGCGTAAGCACGTTCCGTCAACCGCAAGTACGCAATGCTCACGTCACACTGAGCATCATTGTTGTAACACTGGGCGTTCTTCTGGCGGGCATCGCTTATCTCGCGATGAGCTATGGCATTATGGCAATGGATCAGACTCAGCCGGGATATCAAAGCGTTCTGTCCCAACTTGTAGGGGCCGTTGCCGGGCGCGGGGCTTTCTACTACGTCGCCATCGCAAGCGCGCTCGTAATCCTCTGCTTGTCGGCCAACACGAGTTTTGTCGGGTTTCCGCAATTGTGCCGGATCGTGGCGCAGGACGGCTTCCTTCCGCAGCCATTTGCAGCCGTCGGGCGCCGCCTGGTCTATTCGGTCGGCATCCTCTATCTGACGCTGACGGCTGGCGTGCTGTTAATTGTATTCGATGGCATCACCGATCGTTTGATTCCGCTGTTTGCCATCGGTGCTTTCGCCACATTCACCATGTCGCAAGCGGGCATGGTGGCGCATTGGCGGCGCCTGATACGAACGAGGGGACAGAACGGCCAGCAGGACAGCCAGCGGCGCCGTGCGAATTTCAAACTCGTCCTCAATGCGGCTGGCGCGACAGCGACTCTCGCCGCACTGACGATTATCGTCATTGCCAAATTCGCGGATGGCGGCTGGATCACGATCGTCGCCATTCCCTGCGTGATCCTGCTGCTCAAGGGGATCAAGAGTTACTATTACCGCGTCGATGCAGCCTTGCGCGACGACGCTCGGTTGCAATTCCGTCCCAGCAAGCCGCCGTTTGTTCTGGTTATGACCAAAGACTGGGATCGGTTGACCGATAAGGCGCTTTCTCTCGCGATGGAAATTTCTCCGGATGTTATCGCGGTGCATCTGGCGGCGCTCGAAGGTCCTAACGTCACCGAGCAAGAACGAAAATTGCGCGAGCAGTGGGCTAAGGACGTCGAAGATTCCGCCGCGGCGGCCAATGCCGCCCATCCGCCGCGGCTCGTGTTCCTCAGCGCCCCGTTCCGGCGTATT
>DASPWC010000251.1:0-5017 GCA_035622055.1 Xanthobacteraceae bacterium
GGAGGACCACGGCGACGCTCGAATGCGCCAGCCAAGTCAGCGTCGCTGCGATGATGATGCACAATACCGGGTCGCCGGTGACGCTGGCCAAAAGCTCCCGGACGGCCGGCGCTTGCTCGGCCGGCGCCAGCGTGTCGAGCAAGATGTGCAGCGCCAGGAGCATCAGCCCAAGTCCGATGCCGATGCGGCCAAGCGCTTTGGTCAGACTGCCGCCACTCACCCGGAAGGTGACGACGCCGACAATGAAAAATACCGGCGCCAACGCCGTTATGTTGAACGAGAGCAGTTGCACGATGAGGGTCGTGCCGACATTGGCGCCGAGCATGATCGCCAGTGCCGGGACGAGGCTCACCACGCCGTCGGCCGCGAGCGAGGTCGTCATGAGACCCGTGGCGGTGCTGCTCTGCAGAAGCGCGGTCAAACAAAGTCCGGCGCCGAATGCGGTGAACCGATTGTGCAGTGCCCGGCCCAGGAAGCGGCGCAAATTTGGACCGAACGCACGCAGCACGCCGCTGAGGACCATATGCAGGCCCCACAACAGCAGCGCCACGCCGCCCATCAGATCGAGGAGAACAATCGATCCCATAATTTCACAAGCTCTCCTAGTGTCCCGATTCCGAAGTTCGTCACATCCTGCGGCGCGGCCTGGAACGAACTTCGGAATCGAAAGGACACTCGCAAATTTACGATTCTAGTGCGGTTTTGGATTTGAAGTTCCTATAGTGAGCTCGCGGCAAGAATAATAGGAACTTCAAATCCACCACACTAGGCGCATCTAGGCCCGGGTGGAAACTCTGACAACCCCAAATCTTGCTATTTGTTCGCAGTGCGCGGCCGGCAGCGCTCACGGATCGAGCTCGGTATCCCAGTAGAGATAGTCGAGCCAGCTTTCGTGTAGGTAGTTCGGCGGGAATAGCCGGCCGTTGCGGTGCAGGTGTTGCACGCTGGGCTGGAACGGCCGCTGCGACGGCCACATTTTCGATTCTTCCGGTGTCAGATTGCCCTTGCGCAGATTGCAGGGCGAGCACGCGGCTACGACGTTGTTCCAGGTCGTGTGCCCGCCGCGCGAGCGCGGCAACAGATGATCGAACGTCAGATCGTCGCGCGTTCCACAATATTGACAGGAAAAACGATCGCGCAAGAAAACGTTAAACCGGGTGAAGGCGGGATGGGTCGAGGGCTTGACGAAAGTTTTGAGCGAGACGACGCTCGGCAGCTTCATCTCCAGGCTCGGGCTGCGCACCGCGCGATCGTAATTGGCGACGATATTCACCCGCTCCAGGAACACCGCCTTGATCGCGTCCTGCCACGACCACAGCGACAGCGGGTAATAGCTCAGCGGGCGAAAATCCGCGTTCAACACGAGAGCGGGGAAACCCGATTGCGAAACATGAGCGTTCAAGATGACGCTCCTACCTGGACTCGATGCCGCGTGCGGCGTTGGGTGCTAGTTTATAGGCAGGCGTGACAGGATTGTGAAGGCACCTCGGGGACTTAGGGCGATTGCGGCCATTCCCTCCGGAACCGGCCGGAATAGACAGAAAACCCTGCGCAGGCGTGGGCAAGGGGACCTGCAGCTGCTCGGCCGCCGCCGTCGGTGACGCGCACATCTTTACATTGCTCGCGCCGCTTCGAGCGGCGGCGGCGAATCGGGTCGCGACGGCGTCGATGCTGGACCGCACATGAGGCCCCCTTTACGGTGCGGCTCCCGCCAATCCTGGAGATCGCGCGTGCGCTACGACGATAACCTCACGGCCGAACGGAAGACCTTCGTCACTCATCTCGAATGCTCCGCGACGGGCGAACGCCACGCCGCCGACCAGATTCACAATCTCTCGCGCGCCGGCAAACCGCTCCTGGTCCGCTACGACCTCGATGGAGTCAAGAAAGTGCTGAGCAAGGATGCGCTGGCGGGCCGGGCGCCGGATCTCTGGCGCTATCGCGAGCTCCTGCCGGTGCGGCGTGCGCAGGACATCGTCAGTTTGGGCGAGGCGATGACGCCGATCCTGCCCTTGCCGAAGGCCGCAGCCAAAATAAACGGCGGCGAACTTCTGGTGAAGGACGAAGGACGTTTGCCGACCGGCTCATTCAAGGCGCGCGGCCTGGTCATGGCGGTCTCCATGGCGAAAGCGCTCGGCATCAAACACATGGCGATGCCGACCAACGGCAATGCGGGCGCGGCGCTCGCCGCCTATGCCAGTCACGCCGGCATCAAAACCACGATCTTCTGTCCCGAGGACACGCCGGAAGTAAACGTCAGCGAGATCGGCCTGCAAGGCGCGAAGGTCTTTCGCGTCAACGGATTGATCGACGACTGCGGCAAGATCGTCGGCGATGGCAAGGCCAAGGTCGGCTGGTTCGATGTCTCGACGCTCAAAGAGCCGTACCGGATCGAAGGCAAGAAGACGATGGGGCTGGAGCTCGCGGAACAGCTCGGCTGGTCCGTCCCCGACGTAATCTTTTACCCGACCGGCGGCGGCACAGGCCTGATCGGCATGTGGAAGGCGTTCGCCGAACTCGAGGCGATCGGCTTTATCGGCGCAAAACGCCCGCGCATGGTCGCGGTGCAGGCGGCCGGCTGCGCGCCGATGGTGCGCGCCTACGAGGCCGGCGTCGAACACGCGCCGCGCTGGGAGAACGCGCACACCATCGCCTCGGGCATTCGCGTGCCGCAGGCCGTGGGCGATTTTTTGATTCTACGCGCGGTCCGCGAGAGTGGCGGCTTCGCCATTGCTGTGTCCGATGAGGCGATCGGCCAGGGACTTGAAGAAGTCGCGCGCGCGGAAGGTTTCTTGATGTGTCCTGAGGGCGCGGCAACCTACGCGGCCTACAAGCAAAGCCTCGCCGACGGCCGGGTCAAGCGCAGCGAGCAGGCGCTGCTGTTCAACTGCGCGACCGGGCTGAAATATCCGCTGCCGCCAATCCACCGCGCGCTCGACCGCCACGAGCCGATCGATTTCTCGCAGTTTTGACGATGGTGGTGCGAACCCGGGCCCGCGTGGACGGAACCGATGGATTTACTCCGGCAGCCGTTTGAGGGCGCCTAAAGATATTACGAGCGCGCTCGCACTCGTCCCTGCGAATAAATTCTTTATGATTAAGCTGTCTGGGTTCATGCCGGGACCAGGCATGCCGCCGGACGATTTCGGAACCCATCCCTGAAGATGGTTGCAACCGTGGCACATCTCCCGCATATGTTGAAGCGTCGGCGCGGCGAATTCACCGATTTTGTCGCGCAGCTTGTTAGCGCCTGCCGCTGAACCGCCGCGCCAGAAATTCCCCGCCGTGGCGCAGACCTTCATTGTCGATGCCGTGTCCGACGCCGGCCGATAGGTGCCACTCGACGGGTATTTCCAGGGCGGCGAGACCCTCCGTCGCCTGAAACAAAGCTTGCGGCGGAATCAAATCGTCCCGGTCGCCGTGCACGAGCAAGACCGGCGGCCGCGATTTGATCTCGGCCGCAAACGCTTCGGCGTTTCCGTCGGGCGGCAGGACCAGCAATCCGGAATAGCCGACGATCGCCGCCGGCGCCGCGTTGCGGCGCAGTCCGACATGCAGCGCCATCATGGTGCCCTGACTGAAGCCAACCAGCGCCAATGCCGACGGCGGAAGCTTATGGCGCGCCAATTCGGCGTCGAGAAAACGGTTCAGCAGCGGGGCGGCCTTGTTGACGCCGAGCCAGCGCTCGTTTGGATCGCGGAAGGTCAGCGCGAACCATTGCCGCCCGACCGGCGCTTGGCTGCAGGGTTCGGGCGCGTGCGGCGAGACGAAAGCGGCGTTTGGCAGATATTGCTGCCAGGCGCGCCCGATTTCGATCAGGTCGTTTCCGTCGGCGCCGTAGCCGTGCAGGAATACGACCAATTGCTGCGCGGCGCCGGAACGCGCCGCCAGCCGCGGACCGTCAAGCTCGGCGGCCATCGGTACCTCGTTTCGGCAAACGTTTGGATCGCGAGGGTTTGGATGTTTGTCGCGGTCTGGGTTTCGGCTTGGCTCGCGGTTTCGGCTGCAACTCGATGCTCGGCGCGGATTTCGGCAGATTGGGCGCTTCCTCACGCCCTTTGATAGCGCGATAGTAGGTCCACAATACGCGCGCTGCCACCGCGCGGAACGGCCGCCAGGCTTCCGCAAGCGGCGTCATTTCCTTGGCGCTCGGCCGGACCGACATGCCGAAAGCGAGCCGCACGGCCTCTTGCAGCGCGAGATCGCCGACTGGCCACGCATCGGCGTGGCCGAGGCAAGACAAAAGATAGATGTCGGCGGTCCAGGGGCCGATGCCATGGACGGCTGTCAGCGCCAAGTGAGCATCTTCCGCGGGGGCATCGGCAAGCGAGGCAAGCGCGAGCCGGCCCGTCGCCACGGCGCGCGCGATCTCCTTGAGCGCACGGATCTTCGGTGACGACAATCCCAAGCGAGCCAGCCGGGCCGAACGCGCGCGTATGATGGCCTGCGGCTCGAACGGTTCGAAAGCGGCCATCAGTCGCGCCCAAATCGCCGCGGCGCTGGCCGTTGAAAGTTGTTGCGACACCACGGTCGCCGCAAGTCCGGAAAATCCATTGGGCCGACGCCGCAGCGGCGGTCGCCCCGCGCGCGCGATCAACGCGGTAAAACGCGGATCGGCCGCGATCAATGCCGCGAGCGCGGTATCGAGATCGCTCTCGCAATGAATATGGGTGAGCGTGTTAGAGTGCATGGCGACTTTGGGTTAGTGTCGGGAAGCATAGCGTCGATGTACAGCCGCGTTTTGCGTTTTGCGCCAAGTCCGAACGGCTATCTGCATCTGGGCCATGCCTATTCCGCATTGCTCAATTCCGACATGGCGCGCGAACTCGGCGGACGGCTGCTGTTGCGGACCGAGGATATCGACGCCGAACGCTGTCGTCCCGAATATGAACAAGCGATCTTCGAGGACCTGCGCTGGCTCGGCCTGTCATGGCCGGAGCCCGTGCGCCGTCAGAGCGAGAATCTCGCCGACTACGGCATGGCGCTTGCGCAACTCGAGGCGCAGGGCCTGCTTTAT
>DASPWC010000252.1:0-4573 GCA_035622055.1 Xanthobacteraceae bacterium
CGCACGCCGACGGAGCAATGCTCACTTTGACGGCCGTTTCCAAGGACGACGCCATCGAAGTTACGGCCCGTCTCGACTAATTCGCTCCAGACGCTAGTTTATGGCTCGCCGCGACAGCGGACGAGATTTTTATTGTGAACCCAAGAGGACAAGATCATGTCGATTAAAGTTGGTGACCGCGTGCCCAGTGGAACCTTCACGGTGATGAGCGCCGACGGGCCGAAGGCGAAAACAACAGACGAACTCTTCAAGGGCAAGAAGGTGGTTCTGTTTGCGGTCCCCGGCGCCTTCACGCCGACCTGCCACAGGAACCACCTGCCGGGCTTCGTGAAGAACGCGGCCGCGATCAAGGCCAAGGGGGTCGACACGATCGCCGTGACCGGCGTCAATGATGTCTTCGTGATGGACGCATGGAAGAAAGCGTCCGGCAGCGATGCGATCGAGTTTTTGGCTGACGGCAGCGGAAGTTGGGCCAAGGCCTTGGGTATGACCCTCGACCTGAGCGAGCGCGGCCTTGGCGTGCGCTCACAGCGCTATGCCATGGTGGTCGATGACGGCGTTGTGAAAGCCCTTAACGTTGAGGACGCTCCGGGCAAAGCCGATATTTCCGGCGCCGATAATCTTTTGAAGTCGCTGTGATCTTGTCATTCCGGGACGCGGGCGAAAGCCCGCGAACCGGAAATCACTCTTGCGCCACCAGATTACGTCTTTCCGCCGTGATTACGGATTCCGACAGCCCCGGCCGCAGTCCTCATCTCCGCAATTGACTGCCGCGCGAGCTCATCGGCGCGTTCGTTCATAGCGTGACCGGCATGGCCGCGCAGCCAGTGCCAGTGGATTTGATGCGTGCCGAGCGCGGCATCGAGACGTTTCCATAGATCGATGTTTTTCACCGGCTTTTTGTCCGCCGTGCGCCAGCCGTTTTGTTTCCAATTCGCCAAATAAGCCGTCACGCCGTTGCGCAGGTATTGGCTATCGGTGTACAGATCGACACGGCACGGCCGTTTGAGCGCTTCGAGCGCGGAGATCGCAGCCATCAGTTCCATACGATTATTGGTCGTGTTCGGCTCGCCGCCCTTCAACTCCTTCTCGCGATCGCCGAAAGCCAGGATCGCGCCCCAGCCGCCCGGACCGGGATTGCCGGAACAGGCGCCATCGGTGTGAATGACGACGTGTGGCAATTCTTGCTTTTGTGGCCGCTCTTCGCTCATGGCGCCACAACTCCGTAGTCGCGCGCGTTCTTGACCTTCTGGTGGAAGCGGAGCTTGCGGGCGTATTCGCGCGGATCCTTCGGCCGCACAAGAGCGCCGGGCGGAACGTCGAGCCAATCGACCAGGCGCGTCAGCAGGAAGCGCAGTGCGGCGCCGCGCGCCAAGAGCGGCAGATTCTGCCATTCGTCACGCGACAGCGGCCGGACTTTGGCGTAATTCGAAAGCAGCGCACGTCCTTTGGTGACGTTATAGGAATGGTCGGTCTCGAAACACCAGGCGTTAAGGCAGATCGCCACGTCGTAGACGAGCGTGTCGGTGCAGGCGAAATAGAAATCGATCAGCCCGGAAAGCTTATCGCCGAGGAAAAACACGTTGTCCGGGAAAAGATCGGCATGGATAACGCCTTGCGGCAGTCCGCGAGGCCATTCGCGTTCCAGAAGCTTAAGCTCCGCGCCCACAAGCGTCTCAAGATGGCGGTCCACCTTATGCGCGCGCTCCCGGCACCCTTCATAAAGCTGGCGCCAGCCGGCGAGCGAAAGCGCGTTGTCGCGATGCATCGGAAAATCCGCGCCGGCGAGATGAAGCCGTGCAAGCGCCTGGCCGAGCGCTCCGCAATGCGCCGCGCTCGGGCGGCGAATCCACATGCCGTCGAGGAAGGTGACAATCGCCGCGGGTCGTCCGGCGACTTTGCCAAGAACCTTGCCGGTGCGGTTCTTCACCGGTTGCGGGCAGGTAATGCCGCGGCTTGCCAGATGCTCCATCAGCGCCAAGAAAAAGGGCAGATCGCGCTCGGCGACGCGCCGTTCGTAGAGCGTGAGAATGTAGTGGCCCTGCGCGGTGTGCACGAGGAAGTTGGAGTTTTCGACGCCCTCGGCAATGCCTTTGTAAGAAAAAAGCGCGCCGATGTCGTAGCCCGCAAGGAACTTGCCGAGATCCTCCGCCGCGACATCGGTGTAGACCGCCATGAATTTCTCCTAAATCTCGCCGGCGGCATCAAGCCGTGCCGCCGGCCAGCCACTTGGAGTAGCGCGTATAAGGATCCGTCGTCTCCGGTCCCCCGTCGCGATAAATCACGGACGCGAGCGAGCGGCCTTCGGCGTGCGCGATGCGGAAGGCCGTGTAGCGATATTGCTCGGGATAATGCGCGGTCTCGGCCGCCTCGAACAGTGCGTCGAATTCGGGCGAGGGCTCAACTGGATCGATCCGGTCGCGTTCATAGATCGCGGCACGCTCGACAATGAGCCAGCGGCCGGCATGGCGCTCTACCCGATCGAGGAAACGGGAAGACGACGTAACGTCTATCTCCACGCCGCCGAACCTCTGGCGAACCCGAATGATAACGGGCGTTTCAGCGATCGCGCGGTCCCTATCGAGCGTGATCATCGGTGTGAACAAGTGATGGCGCGACCAAGTATGCCCGTGCCCGATCCAACCCGGCAGCGCTCGACGAATTGCTCAAACGGACCGCGAAACCAGGACACCGAAATATGTCCGTCCGAAGTGAAAGTCGTGCGCAACTCCTTCCACTTGCCCTGATCGCGATACACGCCCCGGGCCTGGATGAGTTCGGCAATCGCTGATTCGTCGGCAATGTCCATCGCGCCGGCGTCCCTCAACCGGCACACCATAGGATAGCGAACCGACGACACGCAATTGCTCCGGCATCTGGAACGTGCGCTGTGTCCCGCTCATTCGGCTTCCAAAACACGAACGCGCCGCTCAAGAATCGTCGACCGGTAAATTTGCCTGCGCTGAGGGGCGCTCGGCAAATGCAACACGCCAGTTCGCAAGCAGCGGCCGTTGCCGGCGCCAATCCAGTTCGGCGAAACGAAAATCGAGATAGGACAGCGCGCACCCGATGGCTATGTGGCCGATGCTGAATGGGGCGGTCGCGAGAGCGCCGGCTTCGCGGTCCAAATCATCCAGCACGGCGGCCGTCGCATGGCGGCGCTCACCAGATGGGCCTCCGACGGCTGCGCGCGGAGCCGCTCGTTGCGCATCAGCACCAGAAGATCCAGGAATCCGTCGCCGAGCGCTTGACGCCGCAGCGCGATGAAGCGCGCTTGGCCGCATCGCGGAAACAATTTGGGACTGCCGTCGAGTGCATCGAGATATTCGCAAATGACGGGAGAATCGTAGAGCGCCGTGCCGTCGTCGAGAACGAGCGTCGGTATCTTCGACAACGGGTTGTCCTTCATCAATTCGGCGTGGGGCTTGGTCATTTCGGCGACGGTGCGCACGCATTGTAAACGCCCGGCAAGACCGCGCTCGTGCGCGACGATCATGACTTTGCGGACGAAAGGCGACCGCGGCGACCAGTGCAGCTTCATCGATGATCCTCTGGCGTGACAGCACGTGGCGATCTGCCGTGCTACACTTTCAAGGTCTTCGCCGTTGTAACGGCATCTTCAAGACCCAGCGCAACGCGGCAGCCGGCGCCGGCAAGCGCTTCAAGCTTTGCTTGCGCGCTTTCCCGCCAATGTCCAGTCAAGGCCACGCGTGGATAATTTCCGTGGAGCGGCAAAAGGGACTGCGGTAGAGCTACCGCGCGCCCTGCCCGCGGGTCGAATAGAAGGCGGCGTAAAACCGCTTGCATGCTTCGAAGAAACCGTGGCGGGCTTGCTTGCTGGGACCAGCGAGGTCGAAGGTATAGTGGCAATCATCGCCGGAACAGGCGTAAAAACGCATGCCGCGCAGTTCTTCGGCCGCTTCCGAATTTTCTTGACCGCAATTGGGGCAAACCATGACAATGCGCGCGCCCGATTGTGTTTGTCTGATGCCGTAGTTGCGCATGGCTAATCGTTCCGCATGGTGATCGCCCTATTCGCTGCGCGAATTGGCGGCCCCGCGAATCGCAAGCATTTTACCAAACAGGGAGGACCCGCGGCGGGCCTGGACGGCCTTTCCCGGCGATTATTCGTCATTCTGGCGCTTGTCCGGCACGGAGCGGCGCGGCAGTATGACGAAAGCGATCAAGACCCCGGCCAAGGGGCGGACGCTAATGGGAACGGTTGACCGTCGGCTCTGCCGAAGCACGTGGGGCGCGCAGGCGCATGAAGACGATTCTCGTCCCGACTGAACATGGTTCAACGATGGTTTCGGCTCTCGATACCGCGCTGTTGCTCGCGCGTAAGTTCGATAGCTGCATCGAAGGCTTCCCGTTGCGTCCCGCGGTCGCCGACCTTGTGGCCATGGATCCCGACAGCGGCCTGACCATGGTTGCCGTGAGAGAGAACGATGCCGAGATGATCCGACAGGCCGAAGCGCTGTTCCGGACCTTCATGGAAAACAACCGGTTGCCGCGGCGTAGCGGCGAAGGACCGGCATCCTTGTCGTGGTCTTGGCTCGCGGACGCGCCGAGC
>DASPWC010000253.1:0-3650 GCA_035622055.1 Xanthobacteraceae bacterium
ACCGCTCGCCGCGATGCTTGTCGGCGAGCGCTGCCGCCATTTCATCGCGCAGATCGCGGGCGCTCCGGACGGCGGGCGCGATCAAATTTTCCGGCACATCGGCTTCGTCGGAAAAATCGATGCGTGCTTCGACCAGCGCCAGAGCTTCGATCAAGCGCCGCCGCCAATCCTCGGCGCGATCGCCGATCAGGCCCCGGAGCTGGCGGAACGCCTGTCGGCGCTGCGCCGGCGTCTCGGCGGCAATTAGGTCGCCGAGACCTTCCACGGCGGTCAGATCGAGCTTGCCGTTTTCGAAGGCGCGGCGCGTGAACTCGCCTGGTTGCGCGAGCCGGCAGCCCTCGATTCCGCCGAGCGCATCGAGCACGCTGGCGATCACGGCATGACCGCCATGAACGTGCAGCTCTGCCATGTCTTCACCGGTTTCGCTGCGAGGACCAGGAAGCCAAAGCCCGAACCCGTCGTCGAGAATTTCTCCGGTTGCCGGCACGCGCACACGTACCAGCGTGGCTTGGCGCGGCTCCGGTACTCGGCCAGCAAGTCTCTCGAGCGCAAGCCGGGCCTGCGGGCCCGATATGCGCACCACCGCGATCGCCGCCGGCGGCCGCCCAGACGACAAGGCGAAAATAGTGGAACGATCGGTCATGGTTCCGTCTTGGCTCGGGTCTTGGCTCGGGTCTTGGCTCGGGTCTTGTGAGCCCATCGAAGTCCGCGGCTTCGCGCCGGCCGGGCTACTTGCTACGGTGCGTGCATGTCAACGCCGCCGCCAAACGTCGCAATCGCACACCATAACCGCCTCGCTGAGGAAACGAGTCCCTATCTGCTTCAGCACAAGGACAATCCGGTCGATTGGTGGGCTTGGGGACCCGAAGCACTGGCAGAGGCCAAGCGCAGCAAACGACCTATTTTGCTCTCGGTCGGTTACGCCGCCTGCCACTGGTGCCATGTGATGGCACACGAGAGTTTCGAGGATGAAGCCACTGCGCGCGTGATGAACGACCTCTTCGTCAATATCAAAGTCGATCGGGAGGAGCGGCCGGACATCGATCAGATTTACATGGCGGCGCTCCATCTCCTCGGCGAACACGGCGGCTGGCCGCTGACAATGTTCCTGACGCCTGCCGGCGAGCCGATTTGGGGAGGCACGTATTTTCCGAAAACCTCGCGTTACGGCAAGCCCGCCTTTGTCGACGTGTTGCGGGAGATTGCGCGGCTGTTCCATGAAGAGCCGGCCAAGATCGAGCAGAATCGCGCGGCCTTGATGGAGCGGCTTGCCAGCGCGGCACGGCCCGCGGGCATCGCGATGCTCGGCTTCGACGAACTCGACGAAGCTGCGCGGCAACTCGCGGGCCTGATCGATCCGGTCAACGGCGGCACGCGCGGCGCACCGAAATTTCCGCAAGCCGCCTTGTTCGAACTGCTTTGGCGCGCCGGCATGCGCAGCGGCGATCCGCGCTATTTCGCGGCCGTCGAAATTACGCTCGACCATATCTGCGAAGGCGGCATCTACGACCATCTGGGCGGCGGCTTCGCCAGATATTCCGTGGACGATCGCTGGCTCGTGCCGCATTTCGAAAAAATGCTCTACGACAATGCGCAACTCCTCGAACTCCTGGCGATCGCGCACCAGCGCACAGGCAAAGCGCTTTATCGCCAACGCGCCCGTGAAACCGTTGCCTGGCTGCAACGCGAAATGACGACAGCGGAAGCCGTGTTCTCGGCCTCGCTCGACGCCGATTCGGAAGGCGAGGAGGGAAAATTTTACGTCTGGTCCTATGACGAACTGATTCAGCAACTCGGCGCCGACGATGGCGAGTTTTTTGCGCGCTATTACGACGTCACGCCGGCCGGCAATTTCGAAGGGCACAACATCCTCAATCGTCTGAGAGCGCCGTTGGCAAACGAAGCCGAGGAGGGGCGGCTCACCGCGTTACGTGAAAAACTTCTTTCGGCGCGCGCAGCGCGCGTGCGTCCCGGTCTCGACGACAAGGTGCTGGCCGACTGGAACGGCTTCACGATCGCCGCCCTTGCTAATGTTGCACTACTGCTGGATGAACCGTCCTGGCTCAACATGGCGGAACGCGCATTCGATTTCATCGCTGGGACCATGACGCGTGGCGATCGCCTCGGTCATTCCTGGCGCGAGGGCAAGCTCAAATTTCCGGGCCTGGCCTCGGACTTCTGCGCCATGATCCGCGCCGCGCTGGCGCTCCACGAGGCAACCGGCAAGCATGGCTTTCTCGAGCGCGCGATCGCTTGGCAACGCGCCCTCGACCGCGACTACCTGAACGCTGAAACCGGCACCTACTATCTTACCGCGGTCGACGCCGAAGGGCTTGTCATCCGGCCCGCCGCGACCACCGACGAAGCAACGCCGAATCACAACGCGGTTGCCACGCAAAATTTGATACGGCTGGCGATTTTGACCGGCGACGACAGCTGGCGCGATAAGGCCGACAAACTCATCGGCGCAATCGCGCCACTAGCGGCTGAGAACCTCTACATGCACTTGGCGATCCTCAATGCCGTCGATTTGCGATTACGCGGGGCTCAGATCGTCGTCACCGGGGAGGGCGCCAAGGCAAATGACCTTCTTGCCGCGGCTCGGCATCGTCCATCGCTCGATCGCATCGTCCTTCACGCTCAGTCCGCCGCAACGCTTCCTGCCGCGCATCCAGCGCGCGACAAAGCCGCGCACGCGGACGGCGCACGCGCTTTCGTTTGCGTCGGCGAAGTTTGTTCGCTGCCGGTGACCGATCCCGCGGCGCTTGCCGCGGCGATCGAAACAGTGCGGCATCCTTAACTGTCGGCCCAATTAGCGCCGATTTGTGCTTTCTCGCTGCCGGGGCGCGGCACGAAGGAAAATCTGCGAGCCTGTCGATCCCAATCTTGCGCTTGAAACTAACCGGGCCATACCGTCGCGGCGCCATTCCACCGCCATGTAGCCGCTTCCCGGCAAGAACGGATAGCCGGCCTTAAGTATTCATCGAGTCGAAGAACTCGGCGTTGTTCTTGGTATTGCGCAACTTGTCGAGCAGGAAGTCGATTGCATCCATGGTCCCCATGGGATTGAGGATGCGCCGCAGCACGTACATCTTTTTGAGCTGATCCGGCGGCACCAGGAGCTCTTCCTTGCGCGTGCCGGAGCGGGTGATGTCCATGGCCGGGAAGGTGCGCTTGTCGGCGACCTTGCGATCGAGGATGAGTTCCGAATTGCCGGTGCCCTTGAACTCCTCGAAGATCACCTCGTCCATGCGGCTGCCGGTGTCGATCAGCGCGGTAGCGATAATCGTAAGCGAGCCGCCTTCTTCGATATTGCGCGCGGCGCCGAAGAAACGCTTGGGGCGCTGCAAAGCGTTGGCATCGACACCGCCAGTGAGGACTTTGCCCGAAGACGGCACCACGGTGTTGTAGGCGCGGCCGAGACGGGTGATCGAGTCGAGCAGGATAACCACGTCGCGGCCGTGCTCGACCAGGCGCTTTGCCTTTTCTATCACCATCTCGGCAACTTGCACGTGGCGGACGGCGGGCTCGTCGAAAGTGGACGAGATCACCTCGCCCTTCACCGAACGCTGCATGTCGGTGACTTCCTCAGGGCGCTCGTCGATCAGAAGCACGATCAGATAGCATTCCGGATGGTTGTGCGTGATGGA
>DASPWC010000254.1:0-12357 GCA_035622055.1 Xanthobacteraceae bacterium
GGCGCTGCGCTATCCCCGTTGCGTCGCCTCCTCGTCATCGCTCGAGCGAATCCGCTTATCGCTGGAGGTAACTGGCCTGGCGTCGTTGTTCGGCGCGAATATCTTCAGCGCGACGCAGGTCGCTCACGGCAAACCCGCACCGGACCTCTACCTGTTCGCGGCAAAAACGATGGCGGTAGGGCCCGAGCTTTGCGTGGTCATCGAAGATTCGGCGCTTGGCGCCAGTGCAGGCCGTGCGGCTGGGATGAAGGTCATTGGCTTCACCGGGTCAGCACACGCAAACGGCAATTCCGCGCAGCGACTCGCCGCGGCAGGCGCAAGCCGCGTCATCTCTTCAATGGTCGAGCTGCCGGCCGCTGTCGAGCAATTGCTGTCATAAGTCGAAACGCGCGTCAGGCTTGATCCGATTCACGGTCGCCCAACAGCGTCACTAAACCGGCGCGTAGCGGATGGCGTGAAAGACTTTCAGTGCGGCGACTTGCTCGGCCACGTCGTGAACACGGAACAGCGCGGCACCGGCGGCGTATGCGGCAAGAGTAGCAGCGATCGTGCCAACCAGTTGGGTCTCGATTTGCCGCTCGCTCAGCGAACCGAGAAAAGCCTTGCGTGAAATGCCGACCAGGATCGGGCAGCCAAATTCAGTCAGCTCATCGAGACGCCTGAGCACCTCTATATTCTGGCGAGTGGTTTTCCCGAATGCCACACC
The DNA here is from genome assembly GCA_035622055.1 of Xanthobacteraceae bacterium. Lineage (GTDB taxonomy): Bacteria > Pseudomonadota > Alphaproteobacteria > Rhizobiales > Xanthobacteraceae > BOG-931. Next base: position 707 of record DASPWC010000254.1, read on the forward strand.
CGGGTCAATGATAACGCGGGATCGCGGAATTCCGGCAGCTTCAGCTAGGGCAAATGAATGGCCGAAAAATCTTTTGATATCCGCCATGATGTCGATAGCGGCGTCCTTCTCGATCCGATTGTGCGTGACGACGACGGCCGCCTCTGCGGCTGCAACGGTCTCCGCCATTGCAGGATCTTTCTGCAAGCCCCAGACGTCGTTTACCAAGATCGCTCCGAGATCAATCGCGCGTGCGGCGATCCTCGATTTATAGGTGTCGATCGACAAGGGCACTTCGAGTTTAGAGGCCAGTTCGTCGAAAATTGATTCGACGCGCGCAAGCTCGTCGCCTTCGCTAACCGGCGAGGCGCCGGGGCGCGTCGACTCTCCTCCAATGTCGATGATGTCGCAGCCTTCCGCCTCCATTTGTCTGGCGCGCGATAAGGCAGCTTCGGTAGTGACGTAACGTCCGCCATCCGAAAAGGAATCCGGCGTCAGGTTAAGAATTCCCATGACGATCGGGCGCTTCCCGATTTTCGCGAGAAAACCATCACGCCGGGCGCGCTGTTCCGCGCGCATCTGTTCTTTCTTCCTTGTGAGAGGATTCGCAGTGGTAATTCTTGATGCTCCAATTCGGATGTTCGCCGACCCATTGCGCAAGATAAGGCTGGGCACCCTGCACGCACTCGCGCAGCGATCCCTGCCAGACATATTCGATGCGCTGTTCCTGACATTGGTCAGGGTGCGTCAAGGCGCAGACCGTAAAAACGATAGCTACGAGGTCCATTGAGCTGCTCCGCCGGTTGTCTAGCCGGGTCTCATGCAAATATCATGCTAACTGGTTTTACAAAGCGCTAGTTCCGGTTTCCAACAAAAATCTCGCCTTTGCCGAGCACTGCCATGTCCCCGGCAAAGCGGGTAAGCGGCCGCCGCAAGAGCCCGGCGGCGGCCTTGCTATGCGGTTCGACCATTCCCGCCAGCCACCGCATGGCGACAAGCTCGTACCGTCCACAGTCAATGAATGTCGGCGAAAGGACACTGGAACTGTCGCCGATCACGATGGTCCCGCGCTTGAGAAGAAAGCCCGGGAGCGGGCCGGCCTTGCGACGCACGATCAGCGTGCCGGCGATCATTCGGCTTCCTGCGCAAGGTCCGGCCTCGCCTTCGATGATGATCGTGCCACGGCGCATGCGGTCCCCCGCGCGCTCCCCGGCGGAGCCGCGGACAATGACGAGGCCGCCGCGAATTCCGGTAATTTCGCCTTGGAGCGGGCCGCCGAGCCGGCCCCCTGCGGCTCCGCGTATTTCGAACACGCCGGCCTTCATGCCTGATGCGGCCCATGGTCCCGCATTGCCGAGCACGGTGAGGCGACCTCCGGCCATCAAGCGTCCGGCCTGGACCCCGAGATCGCCCTCGACCAAGATCTCGCCGCCGTTCATCTCTCGACCGACATAATCGAGCCGATCGCAAGCGCCTTGAATCCGGATTTGCTCGGCGTCGCCCGGGCGCAGTCGAAATACATCGCCGACGGTGATGCGGTGACGGGTCGTTTGCAGTTCGATGCGTTCGATCTCGCGGGCCGTTTTGCCGGCGAGACCATGAGGTACGAGCGGCGACAGATCGAGACGTTGATCGGGCCGTTCGCGGAGAGTGAATGTCAGCGGTTTCACGGCAGCAATTCCCGCAGATGGTAATGATGCGGACCTAACTTGCCGCCGTAATTGCCCGCGCTGATCCGCATCGCGCCACGTTTGGGGCCAAGCTTGACGATTGCCGCGATCCCCGCGCGCATGGCGGATGCAACCGCCTCGGAGGTAAGGCCGTCCATAACGATTTCGAGCACGCATCTTGCGTCGGGATCGAGTGCGCTTTGGACTGCCCCCCGCAGCGTCGGACAGTAGGCATCGTTAGTGGAGGCCGGCGCGCCTTTGTACTTTGAGCCGACCTTCGAACCCGAGCGCACCACTCCGCCTGGAAAGGGCGCGACGACATCCGGCACTTTGCCGATCGCCGCAGCCGCGGCCTCGGCGGCGGCGCGAGTTCCTTGTACCGTGCGGCCGACAATAAGAAGATTGCCACCGCCCACCGCCTTTTTTGTTAATCCGGTCGTGGCTTCACAAACAAATTCGCCATCCATCACGGGAATTCGCCAGAAATGTTTTCCGCCAAATCGCTTTGAGATCTGCCAACCGTCGCCAAAAAAACGCAGCGCATTGCCGAGCCGCAAGGTTTCTTCCCCTTCGAGGCCGGCATAACACGCCGACCCCGGACTGGTCAGCACGCATTGCGCCACGCGCGTCTGCAGCTGTTTCTGCAGTTCGGCCGTCGAAACCGCGAATAATAGAACCCTGACGCCCGGGCGACCGTCCGGAGTTTGTTTACCCGTGAGTTCACGGTCGATCCCGGCTTCGCAGCCGCAGCCTATGACGGAGGTGGCAAAGCCGGTCATGCTCAGCGCAGCTTGACGAGCCCATCGCGCGCTATCGGCGGTAATGATCACGGCCGTCGCGCGCATGCCGAAGGCTTCCGCGAACGTGTCGTCAATGCGGACGCCGCGGACCGTCAGCGGCATGGCACGAATTCAAACGGTTCTGGCCGGTTCAATGCGTAATCCGGCACCTTGAGGAATTCATCGGAAAGCCCGTAACGCTGGTCGTAGTAATTTCTCATCTTTCGATCGACGGCGCGGTCGCGTTCGGGGGCAACCACGAGTGCGCGCCCCCAGCGATCATGCGTGACGCGCCCGTCGCGTACCACGAGATCGCCATCCTTGAACACCAAGGCGGCGGCGCGGAACATCTGGGCGCGGTCGGGAAGATCGTCGTACACGGCGACGTCGGCAACAGCTCCGGCGCCAAGATGGCCGCGCTCGGTCAATCCGAGGAGTTTGGCAGGGGCGGCGCGCGTCATGGCCGCGACCTCGTAAAACGAATATTCGCGCGTGATCGATGACAGGGTCGTCACAGCCATGGCCTCGGGCGGCAGCTCGGCAATCCACTTGGCGCGCAAATCGCGGCTCATCAGGAGTGCAAGGATGTCAGGGTAGCTGGTGAATGGCGCACCATTGGGATGATCGGTGGTGAAGAAAACCCGCCAGGGGTCAGTGATTAGCAAAAACAATTCAAGGCCGGTCGCCCATTGTACGGCATTGTAAAAATCGCTGCGCCGGTAGTCGTAGGGGACGATGCCGGCGCCATTGGCATCGCCGTCCAGGATGAGCCACTTTTTGGGCCGTGCCTGACTGCGTGCGTTGAATTGACGCAAAACGTCGGCTGAAATCGTTACCGTTTGACCGAACATGACCTGGCCGACATCGATCGTCACATTGGCCGTCTTGTTCACCGCCTCCGCAAGCCGGGGTGCGGCAGAGGAGAACTTTCGGTCACCTTCCTTGCCGTAGCCGTAGAACTGCAAGTGCGCGAGATGAAGCGGTAGTTCCTCTGCGGCGGCGATTGTCATCAGCGCAGTCTCGAAATTTCCGGCGAGACCAAGATTATTGCAATGAACATGCAGAGGGTGCGGCACGCCGAGTCTGCTCACCGCGCGCTGTAGAGCTTTGACAATGCGTCGCGACGTTACCCCATAGGTCGGCACCACGTCGTCGAACGAAAACGCGCGCAAATTATCCTTGAAAGCGGCGGCGCCGCCCGCGTTCACAACTTTAATCCCGATTGAACGGGACATGTCGAGCGTCCAAGCGACATAATCGTCGATCGCCGCATCGCTCTCATTGTTGTGCAGAAGCCGCAGCAAGTAGTCATCATTGCCGAGCACCGCGAGTGTTGCCTTGTCGATGATGGGCGTATCGGCAAGCTCAAGATGGGCGTGCAGTGCATAATGGGGTGAGACTGCCGGTTCGACGACCGTCGTAAAGCCCATGGCGGCATACAGATGCCCTGTCGCGAAGGTCGACCATCCCTTTTTTGCCAACGGGGTCTCAATTGGGCGCGCCGCCGCGGCGCCGTGATATTCGGGCAACAATAGGCGCGCGGTGTTCACGTTCCAGCCGGCGATGTGGGAATGGATGTCGATGGCGCCGGCCATGACAATCTTGCCGGCCGCATGGTAGGTCGTATCGGCGGTGTCGCTCGGCGCGTCGACGACACGGCCGTCGCGGATCCAGACGTCACCCGGGGCGTCGCGTCGATTGGCAGGATCGATGACGCGTCCGCCGGCGATACGCGTCAGCATGAAGGCACCCTGCGTTCCGGCGTCGCAGCCGCGATGCGCGTAATGGCGTCGGCGACGGAGATGATCTCGCTCTGCCGTGTCGCCGGAAAAGCCGCCAAAGTCCCGGCCGCGGCGAACTGTTGGACTCCGGAATGATCAATGCCTGGTCGGCCGACGGTGATATGGACGTGGGCGGGCGCATGAAGCACCGTGTCCTGCGCTGCGAGTGCGATTGTTGGCAGCTTCTCTTGCCATGGCGGGGCTTCATTGCCGTAGGCGGAGATCCAAACAACGCAGTCAACTTCGCCGCTGGCCACCAGGCGGCGGCCATCATACAGCCAAGGATCGTGCTGCGGGGATTTGCGGCCGAAACTGGTGCGCATCGGAAAGCCTGTCATCCAGGCGCAAACTTGCAATACGCCGATCGTGTTGGCGTCGGGCGCGAGCGGCAGACCGGAGAATCGCGTCGTCGCATTTAGATCGCTCACAAGGCCGCACAGCATTTCGATGGCAAGCGGATCAAGCTCCGCGCCGGACCAGATGGCAGCACCGAAAAGCGTCTGTTTGAGAGTCGTTGCAACTTGCCGCAGCTGCTTCGAAGAAATGCGGGTCTTATTGGTGGGTCTGCCCGCGACATCGGCACGTAGCGCCGCCAATAGCTCCGGCAAGTCGTCATAGTCTAGGCCGATCGCCGTAGCTGAGATCGTGTCTGCTAACGGCAGGAGCTCCCGCCCGGGGCAAAGCCATATGATGCGGCGCCCCCCGTCTTTTGCCTGCTTGCTTCCGATCATGTGCTGCAGAAATTGGTCGCGAGCGGCGCCGCGAATGGGACCGGCCAGCAGCAGCGTATCGGCGCGTGCATGGGATTCGGTCGGTGTCGTCATCATGACGCCTGACGACCGCATGACATCGAGGTCGCGCAGCGCACCTTCGGAATTCATATGATCGATGACGGCTCCGATCCGCTCCGCCAGAGCTATTACGGCGCGCGCCCCGGCCACATCGGTGCCTAGTCCGGCAATAAGTGTTCTCGCGCGTGCGGCTATCAATTTTCCCGCCTCGGCAATGGCCGCATCAACTGCGGCGGGCTCTCCTAAAATCCAGGCGCGTTGCATTACGAAATTCCTATCATACGCAGGGAAAAAAGTGCTATTCGTCGTATTTAATATAGGCGAAGCGCTGATCTTTCTGCGGAGTTCCTTCCAATGCGCCGCCCGATCTCGCGGGCTGCCAATGCACGACATCTTCGATCTTCTTCGCCAGTTCAAAATCCTTATCTGTGATTCCCTTCGCCGCATGATTTTGCAGCCGAATTTCGACCCAAGCATAGGATGCGGTGATATCAGGATGGTGCCAGGCCGCCTCGGCGAGGTGACCGACGGTATTGATGACCATCAGCGTGCCTTTCCAGCTGTTGGTACGATACTTACGGCGGATCCAGCCGTTCTCTAGATACCAATGGGGCAAATCGCGCTTGAGCCGCTCTTGAATCTCCTCATCCGTGTAGGTTCGTTCGGCTTTGGTTTCGGGCATGGCTGATCCTTCGACGGTTGTTGGGCTCGGATTGCCAACGGGCACGGAAGGCCGCATTTTAGACCTGAATCCCCACTGAAAAAAACGGGCGGGCTGTTACATTTTCGGGAGATCGAGTTTGCGCGATGATGCCGCATGGCCGGCCGAGGTTGTTGTCACAGTTCCTGCCCGGCTGCATCTCGGGTTCCTCGATCTCAACGGAGCCCTGGGACGCCGGTTCGGCGGTATCGGGCTTGCCATTAGCAATTTTAGCACCAGCCTCAGCATCCGGCGTGCAAGGCGTACCGAAGTTTCTGGTCCGGAAAGGGAGCGAGTCCAGCAATACCTGCAGGCGATGGAGCATCTGTTCGCGTATGATGGTGGACACGCTGTAAGGGTACTGCAATCCGTGCCCGCCCATGCCGGTCTGGGCTCCGGCACGCAGCTCGCGCTTGCCGTTGCGAGCGGCATTCGTCGATTACACAATCTGCCGCTTGAAATCGAGGAAGACGCACTGAGACTCGGGCGCGGCGCGCGTTCCGGAATTGGCATCGGATTGTTTCATCGCGGTGGCTTGGTTGTCGATGGCGGTCACCGCACGCACTCTAAGAAGGTGGCGCCGATCGTCTGTCACCTGCCATTCCCGGAGCATTGGCGTGTTATCGTTGTCCTCGACCCGCAATGTCGCGGCGTGCACGGTCTCGATGAGATTTCGGCGTTCGGTGCTCTCGCACCGATGCCGGAGGCGGATGCTGCGCGGATTTGCCGACTGGTTCTTATGAAGGCACTACCGGGGCTGGCGGAGCAGGATATCGTGAGCTTCGGCGCCGCCATAAAGGAATTACAGGCCCGCCTGGGCGATTATTTCGCGCAAGCGCAGGGTGAGAGCGCCTTTACGAGTCCTGATGTTGCTGGCGTACTTGCGGCGCTCGACGCAGCCGGCGCGCATGGCGTTGGACAAAGTTCATGGGGGCCGACGGGATTTGCATTCGCCCCATCCCCCGAAGACGCCGAGCATCTGACGACGCTCGCCAGAGGGCACCCTGCGGCCAAGGGGCTGGACATTCAGGTTTGCAGCGGCCTCAATCGGGGGGCGGCAATCGTCGCGCAGATGCAGGCCAATCAGGCTAATGCTGGGTCCTCACGCGAAAAGACACATGAGAGATGATAATGGCGGAAAAAAACATTCTTCATATGGTCACTCCCATGAGGCACATCAGTCCCTTCGACGCGAATATGGCGCTCGATGCCGGGTATGATGCGGTGCTCAGCTACACCGACGTGAAGCTCGACGATGTAACCGGGCTCGTTCAAGACGCCATCTTCTCGCGCCCACCAAAGGTCGGTGCGCGCACCGCGATGTTCTTCGGCGGTAAGAATGCCACCCTCGCGCTGGACATGCTGGCCAAGGGCAAGAAAGCTCTGGTGCCGCCGTTCGGAATGTCTTTCTTCGCTGATCCGGCAGGTTCCTTCACGACCGCCGCCGCGATGGTCGCGTGCGTCGAGAAAATCCTAAAGGAAAAATATCAACGGGGCCTCGCAGGCCTCAAGCTCGCCGTTTTTGGAGCGACTGGGGTCGTCGGCTATGCCGCCGCCGTGATCGCCGCGCTCGAGGGAAGCAAGGTTACGATCGTCGGTTACGACGGTATCAAACGCGTGAGCGAGAGTGCGAGTGAAATCAAGGCCCGCTTTAACGTAGATGTCCGCCCCGCAGACGGCAGCGACGATGCTAAAAAATCCGCCATTCTCAATGAGAATGAAGCCGTGCTATGCGCCGGCCGCGCGGGCGTTCAGATCCTGTCGAAGGCGCAACTCGCCGGCGCGAAGAATCTTCTGATTGCCGCCGACGTGAACGCGGTCCCGCCTGCGGGGGTTGAGGGCCTCGGTGTCCAGGCCAATGGTGAACAGCTGACGCCAAATGGCGCAGTCGGGCTGGGACCGTTGGCAATCGGCAACGTGAAGTACAAGACCGAGTTTGGTTTATTTCAAAGGATGATCGCCGCGACAAAGCCGGTGCAGTTTGATTTTCGCGACGCGTTTGCGCTTGCTCGTGAGCTCAGTGTCTGACGAGCCTTGCGTGCTGATCGCGGCGGTTTCCGGCCGCGCACTGGCGCTGTCGGCACGGCGTGGCGGCTATCGGCCGCTGGTGGTGGATTTTTTCGGCGATCAAGACACCTTGCAGATCGCGTGCGATCATGTTCGGTTGAATGGAAATCTCGCGGACGGGATCGCGGCAAGCGATCTGATCGGAGCGTTGGAGTTGCTCGCCGACCGGCATCGGCCGATGGGGATAGTTTGCGGAAGTGGCTTTGAGGACAGACCCCAACTTCTACAAAACGTTGCCGCTCGCTGGCGCCTTTTTGGGAATAACGCGAAGATCGTAGCCGAGGTGAAAAATCCCGAATCCCTCGCCGCGATCTGCGGCGAGCACGCCATTCCGTTTCCGGAATTTTCGCTGACCAAGCCGCTCGATCCGAACGGTTGGCTCGCTAAGCGCGTGGGGGGCGCCGGGGGCGGCCATATCAAGCCGGCTTCGCAGCCGGCGAGCCGTACGGTCTATTATCAGCGAAAGGTGCCGGGGACACCCATATCGGCGCTTTTTCTCGCCAATGGCGCGGCCTCGACGGTCGTGGGATTCAGCACGCAATGGGCCTCAGCCACGGCGGGTAAACCGTATCGCTATGGCGGTGCTGTACGTCCTGCGGCGTTTGCTCCCCGTACAGCCGCTTTGCTTGTGAGCGCTGTCGACCGGCTTACGGCCGCGGCGTCATTGGTTGGCCTTAACAGCGCCGATTTCCACGTCGAGGGCGAACGGTTCTGGCTCTTGGATGTGAATCCCCGACCGGGTGCGACGCTGGACATTTTTGATCCACCCGAGCAATCGCTCTTTGACTTGCACATGGCGGCCTGTGCCGGCAATTTATCCGCCGCTCCGACCTATCCTCCGGGCGCCAAAGCCGCCGCGATCGTCTATGCCGAAGACGATATTCCTTCGGCTCCGATGCTGGAGTGGCCGGACTGGACCGCCGACCGGCCACAGCCGGGAAGCGCGGTAAAGGCTGGCGAGCCGGTATGCACGGTCTATGCTTGCGACCAGGCGGCGGCGTCAGCCAAGGCTCTCACGGATGAACGATGTAGTATGGTTCTCGCTTGGATGCGCGCGAGGTAGCGATGACGACTGTGCCGGGGCTGAGTGTGAACGAGCAGTCTGCCGCGCTCGTTGCTCGTTTGGTAGACGATGCCGAAGAACTAAGGATCGGTGTTTCGCGCGGCGAGCTTGGCGAAAGGTTAATAGACGGAGGCAGCAAGACCCTCGGTGGTATCGCGGCAGGTCTCCGCATTGCCGAAATCTGCATGGGTGGGCTTGGGAAGGTGGAGTTCTTACCCTCGTCGGTGACGCCGCGCTGGCCGTGGACGCTGGTCGTGCGGTCGTCAAATCCTGTGATTGCCTGTCTTGCAAGCCAATACGCAGGATGGCGCCTTTCGGATGAAAGCGGTAAAAAACCTTTTTTTGCGTTGGGTTCCGGACCCGCTCGGGCGCTGGCGAGGCGCGAGCCCATATTCAATGATTTGCACTATTCCGACAGTGCCGCATGCGGCACGCTCGTCATTGAAAGCTCACGGCCGCCGCCGACCAGCATCGTGGCCATGGTCGCAGATCAATGCCACATCAAGCCGGCTGATCTGACGATTATTTACGCGCCGACACAGAGCCTCGTCGGCTGCACTCAGATCGTCGCGCGGGTGCTCGAAGTCGCGCTGCACAAGGCCCACGAATTGGGATTTCCACTAGAACGTATTGTCGACGGTATTGGCGCGGCGCCGCTGTGCCCGCCGCATCCCGATTTTGTCACCGCGATGGGCCGCACAAACGATGCGATTATTTTGGGGGGGCAAATCCAGCTCTACGTGACCGGCCCCGCCGAAAATGCACGCGCGCTGGCGCAAAAGCTTTCCAGCAAGACCTCGCGCGACTATGGACGACCTTTCGCCGAAATATTCCGACAAGCGAAAGGTGATTTTTATGCCATTGATCCGATGTTGTTCAGTCCGGCTAAGATCACAGTGACCGCGCTGGAATCCGGCGAAAGCTTTCAATCGGGCGAAATCGATTTGGAACTGCTCGATGCATCCTTCGTCTGAGCGCTTTGCGCGCGGTCCGAGCGGCTCTTGGCCGGTCGTTGGTCTCGTGGTCGACCGCGTGGATTGGCACGCGCGGCAGCTGGTGGCAGCGCTTTCTGCGCGCGGTGTCGAAGCGGTTCCTGTGCGCTTGGAGAGGTGTGGAATAGTAACGGGGAGCAGTAGGGGATTGCATATCGATGGCTTCGGCGATGCGGTTCCTGACGCTCTGGTTGTGCGCACCATTTCGGGAGGCACTTTTGAAGCCGTGACGCTGCGCCTTGGCGTTCTTCATGCCTTGAGGGAACTCGGCGTTACGGTCTGGAATGACGCGCGTACCATTGAATGCTGCGTCGATAAGTCGATGACGAGCTTTCTGCTCGCTCGCGCCGGTATTGCGACACCGGCAACCTGGGCGATGGAATCATACGAACAGGCGCACGCCATCGTGGAACGCGAAACTGCCGAAGGCCCGTTGGTCCTAAAGCCGCTTTTCGGGTCGCAGGGGCGGGGCCTCATGCTGATTCGCAGGCCCGAAGACCTGCTACCGGTAGACCAGGCAGCCGGCCGCGTTTTTTATTTTCAGCGCTTCGTCGGCGCCGAGCGCGGCGACGGCTATCACGATTTTCGGCTTCTTGTGGTGCAAGGCCGCGTCGTTGCGGCAATGCGGCGTCATTCGTCACACTGGATAACCAACGTAAAGCAAGGCGGGCGACCGGTGGCAGTCGCCGTTAATGACGAAATGAAGGCGCTTGCGTTGCGCGCGGCCGCGGCCGTCGGGGCAAACTTTGTGGGCGTCGATATTGTCTATGGGCCAGACGAACGACCGACCGTTTTGGAGGTCAACAGCATGCCCGCCTGGTCGGGTTTGCAGAAGGTCACCCCCATCAACATTGCATCCGTCTTCGCCGACGCCCTCGCAGCCGTACTTGCAACCCGCGGCTCGCGCGGGGCTACGGCGTGATCTCACGCGCCGAGCACATCGCGGCGGCCTTCAAATGGGCATGCCTTACGGAGCTCGATGCGCCCAAGCCTGGTAACGTTCATGCTTTTGCCGCCGGTCATCGCATGACGGTGGAAGAGTTTGTCCGCAGCGCCGATGCGGCGGCAACCCCGCTGACAGCGGAACGCGCCCGGGTCGGCTTGCGCGTTCATCGCGCGGTCATGGCAACTTTTGCCGCAGTGGGCGCCAATACCAACCTTGGAATTGTCTTGCTGTGTGCCCCGCTCGCGGCGGCTGCGGAGCATAAGGCGGCAGGTACGGACTTGCGCGGCGCGCTCGGTGGGGTTCTCCGAGGCCTCGACATCGATGATGCCGATCTCGCGTTTCGTGCGATTGCCCGGGCTGCGCCGGCTGGGCTCGGACATAGCGCCCGCCATGACGTCTCCCATCCGGCAACCGTCACTCTCCTCCAGGCGATGGCTGAAGCGGCGGACCGCGACCTCGTCGCACGTCAGTATGCGACCGGCTTTGCGGACATATTCGATTTCGGCTTGCCCTTGCTCGAAGCCGCCAGTGAAGGCGGAGCCGATACAAAATGGGGCGCACTTGCGACCTTTTTGGGATTTCTCTCGGCGTATCCCGACAGTCATATCGTGCGAAAGCTCGGCGCCGAGACGGCTCACGCGGTGCAACGCGAGGCGGCCAAATTTCAAGGAATGCTCCAAGCGGCGAAGCAGCCGGCCGAGCTTCTTGCCGCCCTGCTGGCGTGGGATGGGGCGCTCAAGGAAAAAGGCATCAACCCCGGCACGAGCGCAGACCTAACCGTTGCGACGCTTTTTGCGTATCGGCTGCGAACCATCTTGCCGTCTGTGCGCAACAGTGGTTGACTTCGCGACGCGGACTCCGTTCCGCCGCTATCTGGCTAACC
>DASPWC010000255.1:0-3949 GCA_035622055.1 Xanthobacteraceae bacterium
CAGAGATCGAGGCGCTGATCACCGGATACCCGCCTTATTCCGATCAGCGCGAGCAATTTGCTTTGTCGCTTTACGGCACGAGCGAAACCCTCAAGATCGACGGCGAAGGCCGCGTCGTGCTGACCGACAGCCTCAAGGCGCATGCCGGGATTACCGACGCGGCGACTTTCGTCGGTCTCGGGCACAAATTTCGGATTTGGGAGCCTGGCCGCTTTCGCGCGGAACTCGCGGAGGCCACCGAGAAGGTCCGCGCGTTCAAGCAGGAACTGGGCATCCGAATGGCGGGGGCGAAACCGCTCGGAGCACGGGAATGATGATGAGCAGCGACAGCAAAGCTGTCGCTGGCGGATCGGCTCGTCACATTCCCGTGCTTGCCAGCCGCGCGATCGAATGGCTCGCCATTAAGCCTGGCGGTCTCTATGTCGACGCGACCTTCGGTGGCGGCGGCTATACGCGCGCGATCTTGGAAATACCGGGCACGCGCGTGATCAGCATCGACCGCGATCGCACCGCGATCGCCGCCGGCGCGCCGCTCGTCGAAACAGCGCAGGGCCGGCTCGATCTGGTCGAGGATCGTTTCTCGAATCTGGACTCCGTTCTGGGCGAGGCGAATAAGGCGGACGGCATCGTGTTCGACCTTGGCATTTCGTCCATGCAGCTGGACGAGGCGGCGCGTGGATTTTCGTTCCGATTGGATGGGCCGCTCGACATGCGCATGGGCCGAAGCGGTCCGACGGCGGCCGACATCGTCGCGAGAGCCAGCGAACGCGACCTCGCCGCAATCATCGCGCGTCTCGGCGAGGAAAAGCACGCGCGTTCGGTGGCGCGAGCGATCGTAACTGCGCGCAGCAAAGGGCCGATCGAGTCGACGCGTGCGCTGGCCGATATCGTTGCCGGCGTGGTGCATGCACGCGAGAGCGCCATTCACCCGGCGACGCGGACCTTCCAGGCGCTGCGCATTTTCGTCAACGAGGAGCTCGCCGAGCTCGTGCTCGGGCTCGCCGCCGCCGAGCGCGCGCTGAAGCCGGGCGGCCGGCTGGTCGTGGTCTCCTTCCACTCGCTGGAAGATCGCATCGTCAAAACGTTCCTTGCCGAACGCAGCCGTGCGCCGGCCGGATCGCGTCATCGACCCGAGATCGCGGCGCCGGCTCCGACCTTCCGCGTCCTCACGCAACGGCCGCAGACGCCGGAGCAATCCGAACTCGCCGGCAATCCACGCGCCCGCTCGGCAAAACTGCGGGCGGCGGAGCGAACCGACGCGCCTTCGCGTTCGGCGCCCGTTGAAAATTTCCTGCGGCTGCTGCCCGGCCTCGCGGACGTAATGCGGGGGCGGCAATGATTCTGCGTTTGCTCAACCTGATCGTTATCGGCGCGCTGGTGCTCGCCGCGGCCTACGTTTATCGGATCAAATACGATGCCACCGTCCAGGCCGAGCGCCTCGCCAAGTTGCGCGGCGAGGTGCTGCACGAGCGCGACAGAATCGCCACTCTGCGCGCTGAATGGGAGGGGCTCGACAATCCCGAGCGGATCGAATCTCTCGCCAAGCGGTTTTTGCAGCTCCAACCTATTACACCCACGCAGTTCGATGCGCTCGATCGGCTGCCGGAACGGCCGCCGCGAGACGTTGCGGCACGCACCGATCCGATTGGCGGCATGATCGACGAGCTGGAAATGCCCAATACAGTCGGCACGACCGGGACCGTTTCGGTTGCCGCGCCGGCAAATCGTACCAGCCAAGCGCCAGCGCCTCCGGAAAATACACCGCACGGTGCTGCGATCGGGGGCTCGCAACGATGAGCGCAGTCGCCGAACCCTTTTTGGCGCCCCCACGCGCCATCGTGCCTTCGTCCAGACGGCCGCCCGGAGTCCCGTTTCGGCTATGGGTGCTCGGCAAGCTGCTGTATGGCAGCTCGGTCGACCGCCAGGTTAAGGCGCGCGCGCGGATCGGCCTGGCGATCGTCGCTTTTGGGGCCGTCTACGCTATCGTCGCCGTGCGGCTGGTCATGTTTGCACTGGCGTCGAACAGTCATAGCGCCCATCGCGTCGTATCGAGCGACGCCATCGCAACCGCGCGGCCTGACATTCTTGACCGCAATGGCGAAGTGTTGGCAACGGACGTCCGCGTCCCATCGCTCTATGCCGAGCCGCGCCGCCTCATCGATACCGACGAGGCGGTCGAACTGCTGACCGCGGATCTGCCTGATCTCGACGCCACGGAGTTGCGCGAGCGGCTTTCGTCGAAGCGCGGTTTTGTGTGGCTCCGGCGCGACATCACGCCCGAGCAGCAGCGCGAGATTTATCGTCAAGGCCTGCCGGGCATCGGTTTCCTGAACGAAAACAAGCGCGACTATCCGGACGGCGGCGAAATTTCGCATCTGATCGGGCATGTAAACATCGACAACGAGGGCATTGCCGGCATCGAGAAGTGGCTCGATGGTCAAGGACTGGCGGCCTTGCACATGGCTGGCCTCGCGACCGACCGGTTGCAGAATCCGGTTCAGCTCGCCCTCGATTTGCGCGTGCAGCACGTGCTGCATGAGGAGCTGGCTGCGGCGCGCGCGAAATTCGGCGCCCTTGCCGCCGCTGGTCTCGTTCTCAACGTGCGCACCGGCGAAGTTGTCGCGATGGTTTCCGAGCCGGATTACGACCCCAACAATCCGGGCGAGGCGCTCGATCCGTCACGCATCAATCGGCTGACCACCGGCGTCTTCGAAATGGGTTCGACGTTCAAGGCGTTCACCATCGCCATGGCGCTCGATGCGGGGAAAGCCACCCTCAAATCGACGTTCGATGCGCGCGCCCCGCTGCATATGGGCCGCTTCGACATCCATGACTTCGAACCGCAGCATCGCGTTCTTTCGGTGCCCGAGATTTTCACCTACTCGTCGAATATCGGCGCCGCGCGCGTGGCGCTCACGGTCGGCGTTGATGGACAAAAGGCGTTCTTGAAAAAAATTGGTCAGCTCGATCGCCTGCGCACCGAGCTTCCGGAAAGCGCCGAACCGATCGTGCCCAAACATTGGGTCGCCCTCAATACCGCCACGATCGCGTTCGGTCACGGCCTTTCGGTCGCGCCGCTGCAGGCGGCCATGGGCGTGGCTGCGCTGATGAATGGCGGCATACTCATTCCGCCGACATTCCTCAAGCGATCCGAAGCTGACGCACAGGCGCTTGGCACCCACGTGATCGAGCCCGAAACCAGCGCGATCATGCGCTATCTCATGCGGTTGAACGTCGAAAAGGGCACGGCTGCAAAGGCGGACGTCCCCGGCTATTACATCGGCGGCAAAACCGGTACCGCGGATAAGGTGGTCAACGGCCGCTATTCCAAGACGAAGGTGCTGACCGATTTCATGGCGGTCCTGCCTGCCGACCGGCCGCGCTATTTGCTTTTGATCATGCTGGACGAGCCGCACGCCACGCCCGACACGCATGGTTTCACCACTTCGGGATGGAACGCGGTACCGACCGGCGGCGCGGTGGTCGCGCGCATAGCGCCGCTCCTTGGCATCGAGCCACGGATGGACCTGCCGGCGGCCGATCAGTTGATCCTCGCCTCACTGAAGGAAAATAGGTAGGGGGATGGCCGCGGCGTCAGCCAAATCGCCGGAAGCGTCGCTGAGAACGCCGCCAAGAAACGCCGCCAGAGAACACCGCCGGAAAACACCGCCAAGAAACAAACAAGAAGAGAAGCTAAAAGAAGCTCGACATGAAGCTTCGCGAGATTTTGCCCGCAGATGCGCAAATCGATCCGCGCCACGCCGATCTTAACGTGAGCGGGGTCACGGCTGACAGCCGCACGGTCAAGCGCGGCGACCTTTTTGTTGCCATTGCGGGCGGCAAGATCGACGGCCTACGCTTCACCGGTCCGGCGGTCGCCGCGGGCGCGGCGGCGGTCGTTGCCGAGCGCATGCCGGAAACGCCGCTTCCCGCCGCGGCCGCATTTGTG
>DASPWC010000256.1:0-4663 GCA_035622055.1 Xanthobacteraceae bacterium
GTGCCGACGCCCATGAGATAACGCGGCCGTTCGGCGGGCATCCCCGGCGCGGTTTCCGCGACTGTTGCCAGCATCACGTTTTGCGTCTCGCCGACGGCGAGGCCGCCAATCGCATAACCGTCGAAGCCAAGATCGACGAGCCCGCGCACGCTTGCGTCGCGCAATCGCTCATCGTCGCCGCCCTGGACGATGCCGAACAGCGCGCGATCCGCCGGCGCCTTTTCGAATGCGCGCTTGCAGCGTTCGGCCCAGCGTAGCGAAAGCTGCATGGCACGTTCGATGTCCTGTTTGTCGGCCGGCAGGCTGACGCATTCATCGAGTTGCATGGCGATGTCGGAGCCAAGCAGGAGCTGGACCTCGATGGCGCGCTCGGGCGTGAGTTCGACGGTTGCGCCATCCAGATGCGAACGAAAGGTGACGCCCGCCTCGGCCACTTTTCGCAGGCTCGCAAGCGACATCACTTGATAGCCGCCGGAATCGGTCAAGATCGGCAACGGCCAGCGCATGAAGCTGTGCAGGCCGCTGAGCGCAGCGACTCGCTCGGCCGAGGGCCGCAACATCAGGTGATAAGTATTGGCAAGAACGATATCGGCACCGGCCGCCCGCACGTCGTCATGATGCACGCCCTTGATCGCCCCTTGCGTGCCGACCGGCATGAATGCCGGAGTCCGCACCACGCCGTGCGCGGTCGCGATTTCGCCCAGGCGCGCGGCGCCGTCCTTGGCGATCAAACGAAACGAAAATGGACTCAGCACGGTGCTCGACATGGTACCCGGCATGCTGCTCGACGCTGCTTGGCTTGGCGCCCTATCTAGGGGAACAGCAAGCAGGCGTCGCCATAGGAATAGAAACGGTAACCGGCCTCGATCGCGTGGGCGTAGGCGCGGCGCATCACCTCGAGACCGCAGAAAGCGCAGACCAGCATGAATAACGTCGACCGCGGCAGATGGAAATTCGTCAACAATGCATCGACCGCGCGGAAGCGATAGCCGGGAGCGATGAAGAGCGCGGTCTCGCCCGAAAACGGCGCGAGCGTGCCGTCCTCTGTGGCAGCAGTTTCAAGCAAGCGGAGCGAAGTCGAGCCGACGGCGACGATCCGCCCCCCGGCACGACGCATTTCATTCAAGGCGGCCGCGGCCTGTGCGCTCACGCTGCCCCATTCGGGGTCCATTTTGTGGTCGCCGGTGTCTTCGGCCTTCACCGGCAGGAAGGTGCCGGGCCCGACGTGGAGCGTCACGCGATGAATGCCAATACCGGCCTCGTTGAGCGCCTCCGTGAGTCGTTCGGTAAAATGCAGGCCGGCTGTCGGCGCGGCGATCGAACCTTCAGCGCGCGCAAAGATGGTTTGATAGTCTGAGCGGTCCCGTTCATCGGCCCCGCGCCGGCTCGCGATGTAAGGCGGTAGCGGCATGTCGCCCCGCTCGGCGAGCGCCTGATCCAGTGTGGCGTCGCTGAACGCGAAGGCAAGCGTCACCTCGCCCGTTTCCGCCTTGTGTTCCACAGTTGCGTCAAGTTGCTCGAGAAAGCACACACGTCCTTCGGCGCCGAACCGCACGACGTCGCCCTTCACCAGGCGTCTCGCCGGCTTAACAAGCGCCAGCCAGCGCGCCCCATCGAGTCGTCTGATCAGGGTCGCGGCGATTTCCGGCTCGCGATCGCCGCGACCGATCCGCCGGCCGTGCAAACTCACGGCGAGAACCTTGGTGTCGTTGACGACCAGCGCGTCGCCCCGGCGCAAGAGCGCCGACAAATCGCGCATTCCTCGGTCGTCGAATCCGCTTGCTCCATCCAGATCGGCCCGTGAACGAACCACAAGGAGGCGCGCCTGGTCGCGGGGCGAGAGCGGCCGCAATGCAATGCGGTCTTCAGGCAGCACAAAGTCAAAGAGATCGGTACGCATCTGCCGCCGCCGGATTTCCCGCTCATGTCCCGATACCGAAGTTCGCCAGATCCTGCGGCACGTTCCGGAGCGAACTTCGGAGTCTTAAAGGACACTAGCAAGTTTACGATTCTAGTGTGGTTTTGGATTTGACATTCCTATGGTGAGCTTGCGGCAAGAATGATAGGAATTTCAAATCCGCCGCACTACCAATCAAGTGCATTACAACCGCCATATCGCAACCTTTGGCGCGGCAATCAATGTGACGCCGACGGCAGTCATCCAGGTGAAACCCGGCATCGGCGATGTCATCTGGCATCTGCCGTTCATTCGCGCCATCGCGGCCGCGGCTCCCGGTGGACAGGTGACGGTTCTTGCTCCTCCGTCGAGCTGCGCCAAGGAATTGCTCGCGGCGGAGCCGCGCGTCGCCGCGACGATCAATTTCGAGCATTCAGGGTCGGAATTTCGCCGCGGGATCAACTTGATTCGATTGGTTGCGCTGTTGCGCCGGCAACGCTTCCATTCCATGTGGATTCTCGACCGTACCATCCGTCCCGCGCTTGCCGCCGCGCTGGCCCGCATCCCCGAACGGATCGGAATCGGCCTTGGCGCGCAAAATCTTTTCATCACCAATCCGGGCATCGGTCAGGATCATTTTCACGACCACCCGATCGACTGGCTTAGCGCCTTGATGGTCGAGATGAGGGTGCCCTTGGTTTCGACCGAACCCGACCTGCACCTGCCCGCCGCGGTGTTGACTGCGATCGGCCAAAAATTCGAGTCCCGCCCGCGGCCTTGGCTCGTGCTTGGGATCGGCGCCTCGCACCCCGACAAGGATTGGAGCGATCGCGCCTGGACCGAATTTCTCGCACGCCTACATACGTCCGGCACAGTATTTTTTATCGGCGGTCCGGCCAACAGCGAACGCGCGAAAAGTTTCGTCGCGCCCGGGAAATCCCAACGCACCGTCAATGCCTGCGCGCTCAATCTGACGGAAGCCGCGGCGCTTCTCCGCCATGCCGATCTTTTCGTGGGTCCGAGTTCCGGTCCGCTCAATCTCGCCGCCGCCAACGCGACCGAGGCGTTCGGATTGTTCGGCTCGACGCCAGTCCTGACCTATTCGAAATTCATTCACGCGATCGTTCCGGATGGGGGCCCCTTCCCCGGCGGCATGCAACGCATTTCACCCGCACAGGTGCTTGACGAGATCGCGCCGTATCTGTCGCACCGAAATGTGCAGCCCCAGAAGAGTCGATGATCACTGCACGGAATTGATGGCCGGTTATCCACGAAGCGAATGGCGATCGGCCATCCGGCAACCGCGCCGGCCATCTCATCCGTGAAATGCAAGGGCGTGCAGCGCGCCAGCGCCGCATTCACGGCATCGCGATGGACGTCGCGCACTTCAGCCGGCGCATCGTGACTTGAATAAGTGACACGCGGCGGAGCGAGGATTTCGCCGTTGCGTTTGAACCCAAAGCGGATCGTATATTCCATTCCCTGCCGTGCGTCTCCTCCGGCGGAGGGATCCAGCAAGCCCGTAGCGCCGCAAACACCGCCCTACTGGAATCGATCGGTTTTTCTTCCGCCGCATTGTCCGTTTCGCTGCTTGCTTTGTTCTCACTGGCGTTGTTTGCTCCGCCGTTGGGTTTGTTACTCTCCCCGGCGTCCTTGGCCGCCGGTGCGGGATCGTCCGCCGATACGATGGTAAGCCGCAAATCCTGCCCGATCGGCGGCAGATATTGAGGAAAGCACGACCCGCGATGAAACACGCCGCAGAACCATGGATGACAGGGTTGTCCGCTCAGGACGCTGCACGGCGCCGCCGCCGGCGGCAATTTGTTGAGCGCCTGAGCACATAAAGCGACCAGCCGCTCTGATTGGGCGGCAAACGCGACAAGTCCAGCGAAAATCGATGCGCCAAATACGATGCGCATCGCCGCACCTCTATTTCATATCAGCCGCCACCTGGGCGTGCACGATTTTGTCCGGATTGGCCGGGGGCTCTCCGCGCTTGAGCTTATCGACCACATCCATGCCGCGTACGACCTGGCCGACAACGGTGTATTTGCCGTTGAGGAACCCGCCATCGGCGAACATGATGAAAAACTGGCTGTTGGCGGAATTCGGATCGCTGGTGCGCGCCATACCGACGACACCGCGCGTATAAGGCACGTTGGAGAACTCGGCCTTCAAGTCGGCATATTTCGAGCCGCCGGTGCCGTTGCCGTTTTGGCCGTCGCCGGTCTGGGCCATGAAGCCATCGATGACCCGATGGAACGGCACGTTGTCGTAGAAATGATCGCGTGCGAGCTGTTTCATCCGCTCGGCGTGATGTGGCGCGATATCGTTGCGCAGCTTGATAATGATACGACCCTGTGTCGTATCGAGGACCAGCGTGTTTTGCGGATCGAGGCCGGCGGGAAGCGGCTCGGCGGAGGCGGATGCAGCGCACATGATGGCGAAGAATAGAGCAATAACGCGGGTCATGTCATCTCCAGGCTGTGAGGATCAGGCTTTCGCGAATTTCTTCTTCAGACGCGCCGCGACGGGCGCCGGCACGAAGGTCGAAATGTCGCCGCCCATCCCGGCAATCTGCCGCACCAACGTGGCGGTGATCGGGCGGACCGCCGGCGCGGCGGGCAGAAATACGGTCTGCACTTCCGGCGCCATGGCTGCGTTCATGCCCGCCATCTGCATCTCATAGTCGAAGTCGGTTGCGTCGCGCACGCCGCGAAGCAGCAGAGTCGCGCCGGCCCGCCGCGCGGCATTGACGACAAGATC
>DASPWC010000257.1:0-6757 GCA_035622055.1 Xanthobacteraceae bacterium
GATCTTGACGGTAAGCGTCGATTTGCTGGCGATTTTTTCCGCAAGCTTGAGCGCTTCCGCCTGCTCGTGTCCGGCCGCCACGACATGATTGACGAGACCGATGCGAAGGGCTTCGTCGGCGGAGATCAGATCCCCGGTCAGAAGCATTTCCATGGCGTGCTTGCGTGAAACATTGCGCGATAAAGCAACCATCGGGGTAGAGCAAAATAGCCCGATATTGACGCCCGGTGTTGCGAATTTTGCGGCGTCCGAGGCAATCGCCAGATCGCAGCTCGCGACCAGCTGGCAGCCCGCTGCCGTCGCTGTGGCTTGAACGGCGGCGATCACTGGCTGCGGCAAAGTGACGATCTGCTGCATAACGCCGCTGCACAGTCCCATGATGTGTTTGAAATAGGCGCTGCCGCGGTCATGATCGGAGCGGTGCGCATTGAGCTCCTTGAGGTCATGCCCGGCCGAGAAAGCAGGGCCGTTCGCGGCGAGAATGACGACGCGCACCGAGCGCTCTTGCGCAATCGCTTCAAGCGCATCGCTGAGCGCCCGCAAAAGCTCCTCAGAAAGACTGTTGCGGGCTTGCGGGCGGTTGAGCGTGAGGATGGCGACCCCGCCGCCTTTATCTTCGCGTAACAAAATCACCGAGGAGGCGGTGGTCGCGGCCGCTGTTTGCGCGTTCATTTGGCTAACCAAAGGCTTCACTTCTATGATTGGACCGGGCCATTGTATCGAACTACCGGGAGGCGTGCATCGGCTATGACTGACGTTCGGCGTTCATCCGATAAGAACATGGCGGCGCCGAAATTGGCGCGCAAGGAGCTCATCGAGCGACTGCGTCTCGAGTTTCCCGAGGCCAGCCATACAATCGGGGATTACGAGATCGAGGACGTCTGGCGCGGCGGCTGCCGGCTGCGGCTGCGCTACGACAAACGGACTCTGCGCCCAGGCGGCACGCTGGTGGGCGCGGCCATGATGTCGCTGGGAGACTTCGCCATCTACGTCGCGGTGCTGTCGGCGATCGGCTGGGTGCCGCTCGCGGTTACCACCAACCTGACCATCAACTTTCTTAAAAGGCCGGCGGCCCGCGACCTGTTGGCCGAAGCGCGGTTGATCAAACTCGGTAAGCGGCTCGCGGTTGGCGAGGTCGCCATTCATTCGGACGGCGACGACGAGCTCGTCGCGCATGTAACATCGACCTATTCAATTCCGGTGTAACGGTAATATAATACCTAATACTCAAGATATTGAACTTAATAGGAATTATGCTTGATGGTTGACGCGACGGACAGTCCTCGATAGAACGCCGCGCGGGCCGGTCGGCCAAGGCGCGACGCCCGAATGGACATGAACATGAAAACCTTTTCGGCAAAACCCGCCGAGGTCGACAAGAAGTGGGTGATGATCGATGCCGACGGCCTCGTCGTCGGCAGACTTGCATCGCTCGTGGCGTTGCGGCTGCGCGGCAAGCACAAGCCGACATTCACGCCGCATGTCGACTGCGGCGACAATGTCATCATCATCAACGCGGCCAAAGTGGTGCTCACCGGGCGCAAAGTGCAGCAAAAGATTTATCGCAAGCATACCGGCTATATCGGCGGCATCAAGGAGCGAAGCGCGAAAGCGATTCTGGCCGGCCGTTTTCCCGAAAGGATCGTTGAAAAGGCCGTGGAGCGCATGCTCCCGCACGGGCCGCTCGGCCGCCGCCAGCTCGGCAATTTGCGCGTCTATCCGAATGCCGAGCATCCACACGAGGCGCAGCAGCCGGAAATGCTTGATATCGCCGCGATGAACCGCAAGAATAAGAGGACTGCGTAATGGCCGAGACGATACAGACGCTCGAGGAGCTGTCTTCGCTCAAGCCCGCGGCGGCGCCGCAGCCGCCCAAGTATGTTCAGAAGCTCGACAAACAGGGCCGCGCCTATGCCACCGGCAAACGCAAGGATGCGGTGGCTCGCGTTTGGATCAAGATGGGCGCCGGCAAGATCGTCATAAACGACCGGCCGGTGGAAACCTATTTCGCGCGTCCCGTGTTGCGCATGCTTATCCAACAGCCGCTCGTCGCCTCGAACCGTCAAGGACAGTACGACGTCGTCTGCACGGTTTCCGGCGGCGGATTGTCGGGGCAAGCCGGCGCCGTGCGTCACGGCCTATCCAAGGCGCTGATGCGGCATGAACCGGAATTGCGTCCTGTACTCAAACGTGGCGGCTTCCTCACCCGCGATTCCCGCGTCGTCGAGCGCAAGAAGTACGGCCGGGCCAAGGCGCGCCGCAGCTTCCAGTTCTCGAAGCGGTAATTCTAGAAAAGCGCCAGCGTGCGGATTTCTATACTCTCGCGCGGCCGCGCCTGCGGCGGCGAGGTGGGATCCTCGAAGGCGGTATGTGCGGTCCAGCGCGCGCGGCCGTCCTTCATTGAATCGAACACTTTGAATACGAACGCTTCTTCACGCTGCATGCGCGGAAACCAATACCATCTGTGTGCCGGATTATATTTAATCGCATAGGTCTGGCCGATGCGGCCGGGCGCGTGCCGCTCTGAGATAATCATATCCTTCGGCGATAGCGTTTGCGCATCCGCCATAGCAAGCGGATAAGTCTCTACGGGATGGCGGATCGGCCGCCAAACCTGGATGATGGCAAAGCGCCGCTGTAGCAATTGTTCGGCTTCATTGGGGACGATGTCGCGCACGCGCTGAGGAGCCGACCATTCCGTATAGTCATTGTGAACGCGGCGGACCACCTCCCGGATCTGCTTCGACTCGCGCAATTCGTCATCCGCGGTGCGCAGCGTGTGGTCGAATACGACGACGCGCTTGGCGCCGCTTTCGGCTTTGATCAGTGCCTCCATCTCCGGATAGTTGACCTGTCGGATTTGATTCTCGTTATAGAAGTCCGCGACTTTGGTGTCGTGGCGCACGAAGCGAAAGCCGTGGCGGTCCAACACAAAATCGCCGGCATGCGGACGGCCATTGTGAATTGTTACGCGTCGCGGGTCGGCCTTGCCGCCGAAGCGCGTGTCACTGCCGCCCGGGCTGGCGACTATGGTGAAAACTTTGCTGCCGTCGTCGACAATATAGTTAAGCGTAGCTTCAATATGATCCTGTGCAACGTCTTGTTCGGCTGTCAGCGCGGCGTTCGAAGGCATAATAGGCTCCTTGTTCCGAATTAATTTATGGACATTAGCAAGCGAAGGGAAGCGGGGCGTGAACCTTGCGCGTGATGGAAATTTCATGCCCTTTCGGACAATCTATGTAAAATCTCCTCCCACAAGTTTACCTCACGCTAACAGGATTTGCGCTTCTGTTCGTCTCGCCGATCGAAAGCATCTAATTTTCAATAGTATTTTTCGGAAAACACGCGAAATGCCCGTCACCTTCGGCAAAGCCTGATGAGCGAAGCTTCCGCGCGGCGACCCGAACCGTGGTAGGGAAGGACCGCCGATGAGGAACGGTCCAATGCTTGCGAGTTTGGCTGAGGCGTCGACGTCACTCGATATCGGAACGTTGCTCGTAATCGCGACCTGCGTGACCGCGCTGCTCGGCTTGTTCTTGCTGTTCGCCTGGATGCAAGACCGCATTCAAGCGCTGGCATGGTGGGGCGTTGCCTATCTGATCGGAGGATCTTCCGGGGCGCTGTGGCGCCTGGACGCCCTGGTTTCGCCGCCGCTACCGCCTGGGCTCGGTGACGTTCCTTTGTTTCTCGCGCTCGGCATGATTTGGAGCGCGGCGCGTTTATTTCACGGCCGTCAAATTCGCTGGCTTCCGATGTGTGGTGGTGCGGCTGTTTGGCTTGGCGCTTGTTTGTCGCCGGCAATGCCGGAAGGGCCGGGCGCCCGCATTATGGTCAGTTCCGGCATCGTCGCGGCTTATACGTTTCTCATAGCCGTCGAATTGGGGCGCGAGCGGCGCAAAACGCTGCTGCGGCGCTGGCCGGCATTGTTTTTCCCAATGCTGCATGGAGCGATCTTCCTGTTCCCTCTCGTGCTTGTAAGTCTCGGCATCGATAGGCTCGGCAACGGATGGATTGCCGTATTCGCCATCGAGGTCGTGCTCTATGTCGTCGGCGCCGCCTTCATCGTGCTGCTCCTGGCGAAGGACCGAACCGTTCATCGTTATAAGATTGCCGCGGAGAGCGACCCGTTGACGGGTTTGCTAAACCGCCGTGGTTTCTTTGCAGCCGCGGGCGAGATGATGACACGTAACGAAGCAAGCCGTTCTCCCGTCAGCGTCATTACCTTTGATCTCGATTGCTTCAAACGCATCAACGACCGGTTCGGGCATACGATGGGCGACGCGATGCTCGATCTATTCGCCAAAGTGGCGCGAAAGACGATGCGCACGAACGATGTGCTCGGACGAATCGGCGGCGAGGAATTTATTGCCATCATATCGGGCAAGCTGCCTGACGCATGCGCTGCGGCAGAGCGAGTCCGCGCTGCATTCGAGGCGGCTGCGGTTGTTCCTGCCAGCCCGCAAATATCGGTGACCGTGAGCGCAGGAGTTGCGTGCGGCTTGCCCGATGTCTCGCTCGAGCTGCTGATCGCGTGTGCGGACGCTGCGCTTTATCGCGCCAAGGCCAATGGACGTAACCGGATCGAAAGCGATCGCCGCCTGCTGACCGCTGCCGATCGACGGTTTAATCCTGGTGAAATGGCCGTTGAATTGCCGGCGATGTCCGTTGCGAAACCGATTGCCGTGCGGGTAAGATGACCGGCGCGGCATAGGCATCGGATGAAAAAGGGCGCCAGAGGCGCCCTTTTAAGTCTTCATTGCTGCGGTAATGCGGGAGGATACCTCTAACGACGCCTATGCCGAGTAGTACATCTCGAACTCGACGGGATGTGGTGTGTGCTCGAAGCGAATGATCTCCTGCATCTTTAGCTCGACGTAGCTGTCGATGAAATCGTCGTCGAACACGCCGCCGGCCTTGAGGAATTCGCGATCCTTATCGAGATTGCCAAGCGCCTCTCGTAGGCTGCCGCACACCGTCGGAATCTTTTTCAGCTCTTTCGGCGGCAGATCGTAAAGATCCTTGTCAGTCGGTTCTCCGGGATTGAGCTTGTTCTTAATACCGTCGAGGCCAGCCATCAGCATCGCCGCGAAACCGAGATAAGGATTGCACAGCGGGTCCGGATAGCGCACCTCAACTCGCTTGGCCTTGGGGGACGAGGCGAGTGGAATGCGGCAAGAGGCCGAACGGTTGCGAACCGAATAGGCAAGCAGCACCGGCGCTTCAAAGCCGGGGACTAGCCGTTTGTAGGAATTTGTCGTCGGATTCGTGAACGCGTTGATTGCGCGGGCGTGCTTCAAGATGCCGGCGATATATTGCAGGCACGTATCGGAAAGATCCGCATATTTGTTGCCGGCGAACAGCGGCTTGTCGCCTTTCCAGATCGATTGGTGACAGTGCATGCCCGAGCCGTTGTCGCCGTAGATCGGCTTCGGCATGAAGGTTGCGGTCTTGCCGTAGACCTGCGCGACCTGCTGGATGCAGTACTTGTAGATCTGCAGATTATCGGCCATGCGGACCATCGGGCCGAACTTCATGCCGAGCTCGTGCTGGGCCGAGCCGACCTCGTGGTGATGCTTCTCGACCTGGACGCCCATTTTGGCCATGGCCGCGAGCATCTCCGAGCGCATGTCCTGCGCCGTATCCAACGGCGGCACCGGGAAATAGCCCTTCTTGAAGCCGATATGATGGCCGAGGTTGCCGCCTTCGTAGGCGGTGTCGGAATTGGTCGGGAATTCGACGGAGTCCAGACTGTAGCCGACCTTGTAGGGGGTGGCGGAATATTTCACGTCGTCGAAGATGAAGAACTCCGCCTCCGGTCCGAAGAATACCGTGTCGCCAATGCCCAAGGATTTAACAAGGCCAGCCGCCTTCTTGCAGATCGAGCGCGGATCTCGGTTGTATGGCTCGCCGGTGAGCGGTTCGAGGGTGTCGCAGATCAGGATCAACGTGGTTTCGGCAAAGAACGGATCGATGCAGGCGCTTGCCGGGTCGGGCATTAATTGCATGTCGGACTCGTGGATCGCCTTCCAGCCGGCGATCGAAGAGCCGTCGAACATGATGCCTTCGGCGAACGTGTCTTCATCGATCGTGGTGATGTCGGTCGTAACGTGCTGCCACTTGCCGCGCGGATCGGTGAACCGGAAGTCGACGTACTTAACGTCGCTGTCCTTGATCATTTTCATCACATTCTTCGGCGTCGTCATGGTCTACGTACCCTTTCGTGGTGCTGGTCGGTTTCTATTGCCGTGCGGTCAAGCCTCTGGTCAGGCCAGTCATCTCAGATGATGCGCATTTGCGTGGCGAGGCCGCGCTCGCAGCAGTGGAGCGCGGCCCCTGACTTGCAAGCGGACATCTGCTCGCAAGCAAGTGTGAAGCAATCCTCGGCTTCCATCGGCGCGGGGGCGCCTACTCGCCCTCGGCACCGATTGCGTACGCGGTCTCGCCGTGCACCGCGTCGTCGCCGACTTTCAGCGTAGCCTCGTCCATCCGCAGCGGCACGATGAAGCCGATGACTTTGAGGATGATGAAGGTCGCGATCGCGTTGTACACGATGATGAAGGCAGCGCCCTCCGCCTGGAGCAGAAGTTGACCGGTGTTGCCATAGAGCAAGCCGGTGACGCTGATGCCAGGCGCGTCCTTGTCGGTGCCGATGTATTGCAGCATGTCGGGGTTGCCCAGGATGCCGACCAACAGGCCGCCGGTCAGACCGGCCACGCCGTGGGTAGAGAACACGCTCAGCGTGTCGTCCACTTTCATC
>DASPWC010000258.1:0-2194 GCA_035622055.1 Xanthobacteraceae bacterium
GACGCCTACCTGAAGCGCCTGTTCGGCAACGCGCGCATCCGGGTGGTGCCGCGCCCGAAGAAGGACGATTCGGCGGAAGTCTACATCGGCGACGAATACATCGGCGTCCTGTTCGTCGACGACGAGGACGGCGAGCGCTCCTACAATTTCAACATGGCGATCCTCGGCATCGATCTGGAGTGATCGCGCGCGCGAGCTTGCGGCGGCGGGCATCGCCGTCCCCGGACCCGTGCCATGACCAGCATCCTGGTGGGAACCCCGTGCTACCATGGCTCGGTCAGCATGGAATACGTGGTGTCCATGCTCGGCCTCCAGCGCGAGCTCAACCGCGACGGCATCGACTTTTCGCTGGAGATGACCGGCTCGGTCAGCCTGATCCCGATCGCCCGCAACTACATCGTCGCCAAGCTGTTGGGTGAGCCGCGGTTCACCCATCTCCTGTTCATCGACGCCGACATCGGCTTCGATCCGGCGGTCGTGCCGCGCTACCTCGCCGCCGCCAAGGACATCGTCGCCGGCATCTATCCGCTCAAGCAGCTCGACCTCGCGGCCATGCGCAACCTGCCGCGCGAGCGGCCGAGCGCGGCGGCGTTGCATTATGCGGCGCGGATCGGCGCCGGCGAGCGGCCGACGGCGGACGGATTCGTCAAGGCCGAATACGCGGCGACCGGCTTCATGCTGATCCGGCGCGGCGTCTTGGAACGGATGGCGGCGCGCTATCCGGAGCTCAAGTACCGCCACAGCTTCACCTTGGGCGGAGCGATCGACGGCGCGCATCTTTACGCGCTGTTCGACACGTCGCTCGACGCGAACGGCGTCTATTTGCCGGAGGACTATACGTTCTGCGCGCGTTGGCGGGCGATGGGCGGCGAAATCTGGGTCGATGCGCGCAGCAGGTTCACGCACGTCGGCCGGCAGGTCTTCGCCGGCGATTATTCCGCCGCGCGCGGCGACGCCTAGGACGCGGACTCATTATGGCGCAGCCATAGCCTGATTGACGCGAGTTGAATGAAGGCAAGGTAGTTGGCGGCGAGCCGGTCGTAGCGCGTCGCTACCAATGACCCGCAAGTATCGAATTGTCGCTGCACAGGGCTCCTTGACTCCTGCCAGACGACAGCGAAATTGTGCTTTCTTGTGTGAAAGATGGTCCTCGCATGGCTACGGGGATGAAAGCGCCGATCGAAATTCAACCGATCCAGGAGGGCATCATGCATAACCGGCAGCGATTGGTCCGCACGCTTGCATTTCTTTTCGCTTTCTGCGGCTTCACGGGACAGTCGGCCTACGCCGATGGCTCCGTATCATCGTCAGGCATGGGCTACGGCGCGCCCACTGCAGCTGCGTTTGAGCAATTCCTGTCTGTGATACGGCAGTATAACGCATCAGGCGAGCGCTTTCGCATCGACTCTCACTGTCAATCCGCCTGCACGATGTTCCTTTCCATTCGAAATGTCTGTGTCGAGCCAGGCGCGACGCTGTTGTTTCACGCTGGCGGCACCAGGCAAAAGGGTATCATCCCTGGCCGCACGCATCAAATGCTCAGCACTTATAAGCCTGCCTTGCGCCAGTACCTTACTGCCAACCATTTCATGGATACGTTGGACTTTCATTCGATATCCGGCAGCGAAATTATCAGCCGCTTCGGTTACCGGGCATGCCGGTAGGCAGATTGACCTAGAACTTCGTAGACCACCGTTCGCCCACGCACATTTTGGACAGACTGCGGCATCACCAGCGACGGCTACCGATGGCCGTTATTGGCCCATCGCGACATTTGCTGCAATTGCACAAACGCGGGCTTTGCGCCATAATACCGAAGTTCTGCACGGCCCGCTGTTCATAGGTTCCGGGCTCGCCGCTTCGCGGCGCCCCGGAACGACGAGCTGATATTGCGTCAGTTCGCCGGCGGCCGCAAGCCGGCGATCAGGCGGTCGAGGCCGCGCGCAAGCCCGCGCCAGTCGGCGAGCCAATCGCGCGGGAAGCGCACGGTGAGGCTCGCGGCGCCGATGCGCTGCTCGTAGAGGCAGGTGCCGGGGGTGCCGCCGGCGCCGGGCCGGGTGCAGCGCGTCAGGAAGCGCTCGGGCGCCGCGGAATCGAGATAGAGATCCTCGCCCTGGTAAGGCGTGCCGTCGCGAAAGCTCATGATCAAGAGGCCGTCGGGGCTCTCGAAGCGTTCGTCGGAAAGGTAGCGCCG
>DASPWC010000259.1:0-2097 GCA_035622055.1 Xanthobacteraceae bacterium
GGCGTCGCCCAGCCGAAAGCGGTGATGTGCTCTTCCGACACCATCGGATCGTTGAGCTGATCGTTCTTGTAATAGAACTCAATGATCGAGCGCGGCAGCTGCGTGCCCTCTTCGATGCCGAGCCGCTGCGACAGCGACCCGGCCGCGACGTTGCGCACCACCACTTCGAGCGGAATGATCTCGACCTCGCGGATCAATTGCTCGCGCATATTGAGCCGGCGGATGAAGTGGGTCGGAACGCCGATGTCGTTCAAGTGCTGGAAGACGTATTCGGAGATCCGGTTGTTGAGGACCCCCTTGCCTTCGATCACCTGATGTTTTTTCGCATTGAAGGCGGTCGCATCGTCCTTGAAGTGCTGGATCAAAGTTCCGGGCTCGGGCCCTTCATAGAGGACCTTCGCCTTGCCTTCGTAAATGCGGCGACGGCGGCTCATCGGAGTGTACCGGGGTTTTGTGAAATCCATAGTAGTGCCGTGGCTCCATTTGGGTTGTCGAGATCCGCGGCGGCGAAAGTGGGCGTGCGACTCAACTCAGCGGCCCCTCCGCGACACAAAAGCTACCCGAACGCGAGGCGGAGCACAATCGACATAGAGCCGCGCACTCACAACCGCAACGCCATTGTGCCGGCGAATTCCCGTTGCCTTGACGCGTCAGCCTCGTTATGCAAGGCGGCAGGTAATCGCGTCATTCTTGCTGGTCCGGTACTGATACTGGCCCGGTGTCTTGCTGGCCCAATATCTTGCTGGCCAACCTTGCGCGGGTAAAGGCGACGGCATGACCACTTTCGACAAGCGCGAAGAGGCTTTCGAAAAGCAATTCGCGCACGACGAGGAACTCAAGTTCAAGGCGACCGCGCGGCGCAACAAATTGCTCGGCTTGTGGGCGGCGGAAAAGCTCGGTTTGAAAGGCGCCGAAGCCGACAGCTACGCGCTCTCGATCGTCATGGTTGAGTTCGAAGAAGGCAGCAAAGGCGACGTGGTCGCCAAGATCCGCAAGGATTTCGGCGCCAGGGGCGTCGTTCAGTCCGAGCACCAGATCGAACGGACGATAAGCGAACTTACCGCGAAGGCGGTCAGCGACATCAAAGCCGGCCGGTAAGCGAAATGGCGATCCCTGCTTTCACGCTCGCCGGGCGCCTGCGCGCAGGCGAAACTGTTTTCTCCGGCTGGTGCGGCCTGCCCTATCCGCTTGTCGCCGAAACGCTCGCGCGCGACGGCTTTCCGGCGGTGACCATCGAGAGCCAGCACGGCCTATGGGACGTCGCCGGCATCCTCGCCGGAATCGCCGCGGTTCGCCAAGGCGGCGCGGCGCCTCTGGTGCGCGTGCCGTGGGGCGATTTTGCGCTGGTGAGCCGGGTTCTCGATTTCGGCGCCGAAGGTATCATTGCGCCGATGATCAACACGCCGGCCGACGCGCGCGCTTTCGCAGCGGCGGCCAAGTTCCCGCCGATCGGCGAGCGGAGCTGGGGTCCACACCGGGCGACGTCTTTGGCGGGCTTGAGCGATCAGTCGATCTACTTGCGCGAGGCAAACGACCACATCGTGACGCTGGCGATGATCGAAACACGCACGGCCTTGCGGAATTTCGACGCCATCATGAACACCCCAGGCATCGACGGCTTTTTTCTCGGTCCGTCCGACCTGTCGATCGCGCTCTCGGACGGCAAGACGATCGATCCGTTGTCGAAGGACGTCGACCGCGAGCTCGAGCGCATGATCGAGGGCGCGCAACGGGCGAAAAAGATCCCTGGCGCCTATTGCCACTCGGCCGAGCGCGCCGCGGCGCTCGCCAAGCGCGGCGTAAAATTCGTCGCTGTGTCGAGCGACCTTGCGATGTTGCGCGCGGGCGCCGCAACGGCGTTGAAGGCGCTGAAGGGCTGACTCGCCCAAAACATGATCCCGAAAAGACGTCCCCGGACCTGATCCGAGGTGGATACCGGTTTTCCAAAATATCATTCCTTATCATAAGCCTGGAACAATCATTTCATACGGAATCGATTGCGCCGATCGCCAGCGCAAGCATGTCCAACACGGCCGCCAGATCGGTCTCAACCTCCACCGCCTGGACCTCGACGACAGCGTAGTCGCGCTCGGAAAG
>DASPWC010000260.1:0-9642 GCA_035622055.1 Xanthobacteraceae bacterium
AAAGGCGCTGAAGGCAGGCGAAACGGCGAAAATGCCGCGCTGCTTTTTCGACTATCGCGACATGATCAAATCCAACGCGCAGGGCTATTTCCCTTATACGCCGGCGACGACCCTGTTGCGTGGCCTGCGCGCGTCAGTCGACATGCTGCTCGAAGAGGGTTTGCAAAACGTCTTCGCCCGCCATAAACGGCTGGCGAGCGCCGTGCGCGCCGCCGTGCAAGCGTGGGGTTTGCGCACCTGCGCCCAGGGTCCGGAATGGTATTCCGACACGGTGACCGCGGTCCTGGTGCCGGAAGGCTTCGACGCCAATGACGTGATAAAGCGGGCCTACTACGGTTACGATCTGTCGCTCGGCACTGGTTTGAACAAAGTCAATGGCAAGGTCTTCCGCATCGGCCATCTCGGCTGGCTCAACGAGATCATGGTGATGCAGGCTCTTTGCGGCGTCGAACTCGCGATGCGCGACGTTGGTATTCCGTTCGAACCGGGCGTAGGCACCGGCGCCGCAGTGCGTTATCTTTCCGACACCGGCCAAGCCATGCGGGTGGCGGCCGAATAGAATTTTCTTACGGCCGCCACCGCCCAGAAGTCAGAACATAAGGTCGGTCCGAAGAGAGGACCGGATGCAGCACGCCATCGTATTCCTTGACCGTGCGACCCTACAGGCTCGCTTGCGAACGCCGAACTTTCCTCATTCGTACCGCGAATACGAGGTCACACGCGTCCCCGAGATCGTTGAGCGGCTCGAGGGTGCCACGATTGCCATCATCAACAAAGTTCCGATGCGCAAGGAGACCCTGGCGCAATTGCCCAAGCTGCGATTGATCGCCGTGGCCGCGACCGGCACCGACGTCATCGACAAAGATTATTGCCGGACAGCCGACATTACCGTCGTGAACATCCGCAATTATGCCTTCAACACGGTGCCGGAACATGTTTTCGCACTGATTTTCGCTTTGCGGCGGGGCTTGGTCGGCTATCGCGAGGATATTCGACAAGGGGCCTGGCAGCGCGCCGATCAGTTCTGCTTCTTTACGCATCCGATACGGGACATCGCGGGTTCGACGATCGGCATTGTCGGTTTTGGCGTGCTGGGAAAGGGAGTCGCCGAGCGCGCGAAAGCGCTTGGAATGCGGGTGCTTGCAACCGATATTGTTCCCCAGCCTGGCCTTATCGATCTTCCAAGTCTGCTGAGGGAGAGCGACATCGTCACGCTGCACGTGCCGTTGACCCCGCAGACACGCAACATGATTGGCGGCGAGCAACTCGCAATGATGCGGCCCGACGCTATTCTGATCAACGCGGCCCGCGGCGGTCTCGTTGACGAGCACGCGCTCGCGCGCGCGCTCAAAGAGGGGACGATTGCCGGTGCCGGATTCGATGTTCTCACCAACGAGCCGCCGAAAGACGGGAACGTCCTTTTGGACCTCGATCTGCCCAATCTCATTGTCACCCCGCATGTCGCCTGGGCGAGCCGGCAGGCCATGCAAATTCTCGCGGACCAGCTGATCGACAATATCGAGGCTTTCGTGGCCGGCCGGCCGCAAAACGTAGTGACGGGCTGAGAGGCGATTGTTCGGTTGTAGGTGTTGACAGGAAAGCTATGAAAAGGCTTCTGTTTCTGCTCGATACCGATCCGGTTCCAAGCGTTTTCGATACCGTTGTGGGTTATGACGGTGGAGCTGATCACGTCATTGGTTATGGCGGCGTCACGCCGAGCAATGTCGGCTCCCTGATTGACGGAACGATCTTTACCCGCGGCACCAATGAAAAGCGGCACACGGCGATCTTCGTCGGCGGCGGCAGCATGGCGGCCGGAGAGGAATTGCTCAGCGCCGTCACCAAACGATTCTACGCCAATTTTCGCGTGTCGGTCATGCTCGATAGCAACGGGTCAAATACCACCGCTGCCGCCGGCGTCGCGCAACTCGCCAAAACGCGCAATCTCGCCGGCAAGAAAGCCGTCGTGCTGGCAGGAACTGGACCGGTTGGAATGCGCGCTGCGGCGCTGCTCGCCAAAGAGGGTGCAGTTGTAAGCCTGACGTCGCGAATGAAACAACGTGCGGACGCCGCCTGTCGAGCCGTCGAGTCACGATTTGGGGCGGCTCCGACGCCAATAGAGGCGATCGACAATGACGCGCGCCATCGCGCGGTCAAAGGCGCACATATTGTCTTTGCAGCCGGCGCAGCGGGGGTCGAGCTGCTTGCGGCGAACCAATGGCAGAGCGAGGCCGAGATTGAATTGATCGCCGACTGTAATGCCCAGCCCCCTCTTGGCGTGGCCGGCGTCGAGGCGACCGACAAAGCAAAGGACCGTGGCGGTAAACTCACCTTTGGCGCGCTCGGGATCGGCGCGCTCAAACTGAAGCTGCATCGCACCTGTATCGTTCGGCTTTTTGAGCGGTCAGACCAGGTCCTCGATGCCGAACAGATCTACGCGCTGGCAAAGGCGATGGCTTGACGCTCAATATCGAGCAAGATTGCCAAAGCTTGCACTTCCGGAATTGCCAATGTCGCGACCGCGTGACAGAAAATCCAGCCATGCGTGAACGCGAACGGCGGTCGAAGGCTGGCGCGCGCCGCGATCGCGACCGCCGACAGGCTGGTCGGCGGGAGCGAGGTCGCGACGCTGCGAGCGAGGTTGTCCTCTACGGATGGCACACGGTAACAGCGGCGCTAACAAATCCGACGCGACGCATTCGCCGGCTATTGGCCACCGAAAACGCGCTTCGCCGGCTCGCCGATGAAGAAATCACGGCACCGGTCGCGCCGGAGATAATGCGGCCCGACGCGCTTGCCGCGCGGCTTACGCCTGATGCCGTGCATCAGGGATTGATCGCTGAGGCGGATCCCCTGCCCTCGCCCGACATCGATGATCTGCCGGCTACAGGCACGGTTCTTGTGCTCGATCAGATCACCGACCCGCACAATGTGGGAGCGATCCTGCGCACGGCTGCCGCGTTTGCGGTTTCGGCCGTGATTACAACAGCGCGGCACAGTCCCGAAGCAACCGGCGTATTGGCGAAATCGGCATCCGGCGCACTCGAGCTGGTGCCGATCGTCGTCGTACAAAATCTTGCGCGGGCGCTTGCGGCGCTCAAGGGACGAGGATTTCTGACCGTCGGATTGGATAGTGCGGCGGCAGACAATCTCGACGCAATCGCGCTGCGGCCGCCGCTCGCGCTCGTGCTTGGAGCCGAAGGCAAGGGGCTGCGCCAACTGACCGGCGCGACGTGCGATCGCCTGGCGCGGCTCGCGCTTCCCGGCGCGATCAAAAGCCTCAATGTCTCGAATGCCGCGGCGCTGGCGCTCTACATCACTTCCCGCTCGGACCGATAGCGGGATAGCAGTGAAGGCCCACCTATACGGGCCTTCTCGATCCAAACTCATCGATTTTGTTTAGTGGAGTGGCTGGCGTCTCGGCACATGCTGGTAGCGCGGATTCATGTAGGCCGGATCGTGGAAGGCGTAGCGGCCATAGTACGGTCGTGCGAAGCCTGGAACGTAAGGATAGTCAGCCGCCGGAGCGTAGACGGTATCGGGCGAATAGGTCTTGTAAGGAACCATGATGGCCGGGCCCGAATAGCTCGGCCCCTGATTGACGACATAAAGTGAGGATGGCGGACCAAAGGGTACCCCCACGCCACCGCTCCACGCAGTCCAGCCACTCCAGCCGGCCCCCCAAACGCAATCGCCACAGCCGTACCAGCCGCAGCAAGGGCCACCGAACGGCGTAACAACGGTTCCGACCACGACGGGCGCCGGCGCAACCGGCGTCCCGTTGACTGCCGGCGCCACGCAGCCGACGCAGCCGCCGGCGACAGGTGCAAACGCTGGATACCCGATTGGGGCCGCCGCGTCGCAACAAGCCGACGCCAGTGATGGCGCGACGATGCCGAACAAGGTGGCAAAAGCCACCAAAGTGATGCGGTTGAAGGACATGATATTTCCCTTGCTGGCAGTTCTGCGCAAAGTGCCGCAAATGCGCACGAATTCACGCGAATTCTAACGCGTTTGTTGAGGTGGATTCGTTTCGAAACGGTGGTTTGAAGCACTAAATTGCCAGATAAGATTAATTCCCTGCTACAGGCTTCAAGAATCCCTCGGTTGTCCCCCTTCCGCTTCGACTTCTCCCGCGACTTTCGGCTAACAGACACGGCCAACGCAGGGGATTAGCGTGCTTAATGGGAGGAACTACAGCCCCGCTAACCCTGCGGGGCCAGTAGCCCTTGCGGAACACAATGAGAGGGGAATATGCCGATGACTACTATGGCCCTGAACCCGCCGCGCTCCGGCGGCATGACGAGCGAAGAGCGTCTCGTCATTTTCGCATCGTCGCTTGGCACCGTTTTCGAATGGTACGATTTCTACATCTACGGCACGCTAGGCGTGTTCCTCGCTAAATACTTCTTCTCGAATGTTCCACAGGCGGTGGGCTTCATCTTCACGCTGCTCGCATTCGCCGCCGGCTTCGCGGTGCGCCCGTTCGGGGCGCTGATCTTCGGCCGGCTCGGCGATTTGATCGGCCGCAAATACACCTTCCTCATCACCATGAGCCTCATGGGCCTCGGTACGTTTTTCATCGGCGTGCTGCCCGGTTTTGCGACCTGGGGCATCCTTGCGCCGATGGTGCTGATTGCGCTGCGGCTGGTGCAGGGTCTTGCGCTAGGCGGTGAATATGGCGGCGCGGCGATCTACGTGGCCGAGCACGCGCCCGCAAACAAGCGCGGCTATTACACCTCTTGGATTCAGACCACCGCGACGTTGGGCCTTTTCATGGCGCTGTTGCTGATCCTCGGCATCCGCTCCGTCATGGGTGAAAGCTCGTTCGGAGATTGGGGATGGCGCATACCATTCTTGCTGTCCGCGATTTTGCTGGTTGTTTCGCTGTGGATCAGGCTCAAGCTCAACGAGTCGCCGCTGTTTGTTCGTATGGTCGAAGAAGGCAAGGTGTCGAAGCGTCCCCTCTCTGAGGCATTCGGCGAATGGAAAAACCTCAAAGTCGCCATCGCGGCGCTCCTCGGGGCGACCGCGGGCGAAGCCGTGATCTGGTATGGCGGTCAATTCTACGCGTTGTTCTTTCTCACCCAGACCTTGAAAGTCCCGGCCTTCAACGCGCAGATTCTGATTGCGCTTGCGCTCGCGATCGGTACGCCGTTCTTCATCGTGTTCGGCGCCCTATCCGACAAAATCGGACGCAAACCGATCATGCTTGCAGGCTTCGCGCTTGCCGCCGTGACCTATTTCTACATCTTCCAGGGAATCACGCACTTCGCGAATCCAAGGCTGGCTGCGGCTCTGGCGGCGTCGCCGGTGACGGTGACTGCGGATCCGAGCGAATGTTCGTTCCAGTTCAAGGCAACGGGCACCGAGAAATTCACCACCGGATGCGACACTATCAAATCCGCTCTGGTCAATCTGTCGGTCAACTACAACAACATCGCCGCGGCGCCCGGCACCAAAGCAAGCGTGCAGATCGGCAACGACACCATCAGCGCCGATACGCCGAATCTCGCCGCGGCGATTGCCACCGCGGTTAAGAGCCACGGCTATCCGGCGAGCGCGGATCCGAACGAAATCAATTATCCGATGACTTTGTTGCTGCTCGTGATCCTCGTCATCTATGTGACGATGGTCTACGGTCCGATCGCGGCCTGGCTGGTGGAATTGTTCCCCACCCGTATCCGCTACAGTGGCGTGTCGTTGCCCTACCACATTGGCAACGGCTGGTTCGGCGGCTTTCTGCCCGCGACCGTCTTTGCAATCGTGGCCGCTACCGGCAATATCTATTCCGGCTTATGGTATCCCGTCGCGGTCGCGGCGATGAGCTTTGTGGTCGCGCTGATCTTCCTGCCGGAAACGAAAGATCGGGACATCTCTCGCATCTGACGAGGCTTCTAACAAGCATTGCGGGGCGACTTCTAACGGCCGCCCCTTTTTATTGGCTCCTTCTGCGCCAAAAGGGATTTCCAAGTTAACGGAGTTCCCGCCAGATCAACCGCCGCACGACAAAATTGCGCAATGCCGCTACGATACCGCACAGCAACGCAAAGGCGAGCGTCGCGCCAGCAAATTCTTCGATCACGGCTAAGCCGCCGCCATGGGGTTCGCTCCAAGGCGCGAACGATTTGACCGCCGCTGCGGCAAAACCGATCGCCGCGCCATAAATCACGGCACGTGCGGTATTCCATGGTTGCATCGTCACGCTCAAGCCATGACCTAGTTTATTCCGGTGACGTCAGCGCCGCACGAGTATCGGGCAAAACCTTTCCCTGCAATTGATTGGAACAGGCGCGCCCGTTCGATCGTTTCCTTGTATTGCTGCGGAAATTCGGCTTTCTTGCGGATACGGTATTGGAAATAGTCAAAAACCGCATTGTCTTAAACTGGTTGACCGGAGTGAGACATCCCGAAGGTCGGTTTGCCAAGGACAAGTCGGCAGGTTGGCCAGCATGCAGCGCCGAGGCGATCGACGGTCATGAATCCTCTGAGGGCACTCCAAGATCATCGTCAGGCGGTCTGGCTTGATTTTCTGTCGCGGGGTTTCATCGCCGACGGTGGGTTGAAGAAGCTCGTCGATGAGGATGGCCTACGAGGCGTAACGTCCAATCCATCGATCTTCGAGCACGCTATCGGCCAATCCAATGAGTACGACGAATCGATCGAGCGCATGCTCGAAACGCACGACCACTCGCCCGGCGAAATATTCGAAGACCTTGCGGTCGAAGATATCCGGCGAGCCACGGACGTACTGCGTCCTGTCTTCGACGCAACGCATGGCGCCGACGGCTTCGTCAGCATCGAAGTCTCGCCATATCTGGCTACTAATACCAAGGAAACCATAACCGAAGCGAAACGGCTATGGCGCTCGATCGACCGCAAGAATCTGATGATCAAGGTGCCGGCGACGTCCGAGGGACTTCCGGCCATTCACGATCTGATCGCCGGCGGCATTAACGTCAATATCACGCTTTTATTTGCGCAAGAGGTCTATGAGCAGGTCGTTGAGGCATATCTTTCCGGCCTGGAGGCACTTGCCGCCGGGGGCGGAGACATTTCACGAATAGCGAGCGTGGCAAGTTTTTTCGTCAGCCGCATCGACACCGCGGTCGACAAACTGCTCGACGAAAAGATCGCGCGCGCCAATGATCCGGATGAAAAAGCTCGACTCGCCGGGCTTAAAGGCAAAATCGCCGTCGCGAATGCCAAGCTGGCCTATCGGCGCTATCTGCGACTGTTCGCCGGCGAGCGCTGGCACGCGCTCGCGGCAAACGGCGCCAAACCCCAGCGGCTGCTCTGGGCCTCGACCGGCACAAAGAACAAGGCCTATAGCGACGTTCTTTACGTCGAACAGTTGATCGGTCCCGACACCGTCAACACAATGCCGGTCGCGACACTCGACGCGTTCCGCGATCATGGCAAGGTGCGCGATACGCTCGAAGCGGATACCGCAGAAGCACAGCGTATTCTGGGAGAACTCGGCCGGGCCGGCATTTCGCTTGAAATGGTGACCGATAAGCTCTTGCAGGACGGCGTACGGCTTTTCGCCGATGCCGCCGACAAGCTTCTCGGAGTTGTCGCCGACAAACGAGCCGACATTGTCGGTAAGATCGACAAACAACGTGTTGGTCTAGATCCGCAGCTCGGGAAAAAAGCGGAAGACACCGCCGACGATTGGCGCGTGCGCGGGAACGTTCGAAAACTATGGCGCCGCGATAAGTCGCTTTGGACCAATACCGACGAAGATCACTGGCTGGGCTGGCTCGACAGCGGCACGGACTCCCAGATCGCAAATTACGTCGCCTTCGCGAAAGGCACGAAGCAAGACGGCTACGAGGACGCGGTGCTGCTCGGAATGGGTGGTTCCAGTCTCGGACCCGAGGTGCTGGCCGAGACATTTGGGCATCAAGACCACTGGCCGCGCCTGCGCATCCTCGATTCCACGGTGCCGGCACAGGTCGAAGCCCTCGAAACCGAAATCGACCCCGCCAAAACATTGTTCATCGTGTCAAGCAAGTCCGGCGGCACGACCGAACCCAATGTCTTGACGGATTATTTTTTCCAGAAGGTTGCAGACAAAGTCGGCTCCGAACAAGCGGGGGAACAGTTCATCGCAATTACCGATCCGGGATCGCCGCTGGAGCAGCGCGCGAAGGATCAGAAATTCCGCCGTATATTCCACGGCATTCCTACCGTCGGCGGCAGATATTCGGTGTTGTCGCCGTTTGGCCTCGTGCCGGCGGCAATCGCCGGTCTCGATATCGCACAGCTGACGGAATTGTCGCGCACGATGATGCGGTCGTGCGGCCCCGACGTACCGCCCGCGCAAAATCCAGGAGTTATGCTCGGCATTGCATTGGGAATTGCCGCAATGCGTGGCCGCGACAAAGTAACGATCCTGACCTCCCCTAGGCTCGGCGCCTTCGGGGCATGGGCCGAACAACTTTTCGCGGAATCGACCGGCAAACGGGGCAAAGGACTGATCCCAATCGACGGCGAGCCGCTCGGCAGACCTGAAGTCTATGGCGATGATCGTTTTTTCATCGACCTCTCGCTCAAGGGCAACGGCGACGCCGACCACGAGGCCAAACTCGAAGCCTTGGAGAAGGCCGGGCACCCTGTTGTCCGCATCGTGCAAAACTCGCCGGCACATATTGCCCAGGAATTCTTTCGGTTTGAAATCGCAACTGCCGTGGCTGGCGCGGTGCTTGGCATCAATCCGTTCGATCAGCCCGACGTAGAGGCTAGCAAGGCCAAGACACGCGAACTGTCGAACGCGTTCGAACAGAACGGAGCGTTGCCGCGCGAGACGCCGATTTGCACCGAAGGATCGCTCAGCCTCTTTACCGACGAGGCCAACGCCTCCGCACTGCGCAAGGCGGGGGCCGACGGCGGTGTGGCAAGCTTCCTCGCCGCGCATTTCGCGCGCATCGCCACCGGCGACTACTTCGCCTTCCTTGCCTATCTCGCCCGCGACGAAGGTAATATTTCGTGTCTGCAGCACTTGCGGTTGGAGATGCGCGACAGGCGCCATGTCGCGACCTGTCTCGAATTCGGGCCCCGCTTTTTGCATTCGACGGGTCAAGCTTACAAAGGTGGACCCGACAGCGGCGTGTTTCTTCAAATTACCGCAGACGACAGCAATGACTTGCCAATCCCGGGACACCGCGCCAGTTTCGGCGTCGTGAAGAACGCCCAAGCGCGTGGGGACTTCGATGTTCTCCTCGAACGCGGCCGGCGCGCGCTGCGCGTGCATCTCAACGGCGACAAGGAGGCCGCTTTGGCCGCACTTAACGCTGCGTTTGAACGCGCGCTGGTGTGACGGCATTTATCTCATGGAGACCGGCCGAACATCTGCTATCCTGAATGACAAAGTTTACAATTGTTGGGAGCGACCTCATCGAGAATGACTCTTGGCTAAAATCACTCTCGATCTCGTCGCTTTGTCGTAGTGCGGGCGGACGAATCATGGATTCGGCACGCACTTCATTTTTAGACACCCGTGGGCAAGACCATGCGCAAGCTCGGTGCTTGTTT
Organism: Xanthobacteraceae bacterium; assembly: GCA_035622055.1. Classification (GTDB taxonomy): domain Bacteria; phylum Pseudomonadota; class Alphaproteobacteria; order Rhizobiales; family Xanthobacteraceae; genus BOG-931. The sequence continues at coordinate 9,538 of DASPWC010000260.1, forward strand.
CCTGATTGCCGGATTGACGGCCTTTCTTATTCCTTCTCCGGCGATGATAGCTTTCGGCTTCCAGCTCGGCCCCTTCCACATCGGCCGGCCATTCTTCGGGCACCG
>DASPWC010000261.1:0-2566 GCA_035622055.1 Xanthobacteraceae bacterium
TACGACGCGCATTATATGCCGGGCCACTTCTGGATGACGCTGCTCGAGGGGCGGCACGTTTCCTCCGACGTCGCCGTGGTCGATGGCGAACCGCGCTGGTGGCGCCACGTCACAGGCAAGCCGGCGGGCGAGGGCATGTTCGACTATTGGATCGTGCACGCCGAACCCGACGCAATGATCGAAAGCCGGTGCGGCGCATGGATCAAAAGACAGCTTGCCGGCTATACCGGCATGCTCAACCTGGAAACGATCGGCGCAAAAATCATCGAGGTGCATCTACGTTTTGCCGATCAATGGCCCGATCTTTACGGCGCTGGATGGGTCGACGCTCTCGTCAAACTCTACGAGCGCCACGATTGGATTTTTTCCGATGACGACCGCTGCGAAGGCTATAGCGTCGTCCTGTTCGGTCCGCACGGGCGCCGCTACTGCCATCCGCCGCCGGCAATGGTCGAGAATATTAGATGCATGCCCGGCGTCGCGAGCGTGCAGATTACCTTCCACGAGGATCGGCTTCCGGAACGCCATGCCATGCCGCCCGGCGGATTTCGCCTAGCCATCGTCAACGGCTTCGATTTGCGTGCGGCGCTTGCCGCGCGGGAACGGCTGAAGGAGTATTTCGCGGTGTAGCGCAGGAAGCGGGCGGGGCCGCAGTCCTGCGGACGCCGGTGCGATATTTCGAATTTCACTTTGGCCGTTTCGGGCAAGCGACTATAGTCCGCGCTCCAATAGCGTGGTCAAAGGATTTGAAATTCATGAAAATCATTGCGTTCGAAGGGCAGGGCGTTCCGCGCCTTGGCGTTGTCGACGGCGATCAAGTCGTCGATCTACAAGCCGCCGACCCAAAGGTGCCGAACGACCTTGGCGACTGGCTGGCCAAAAACAACGGCGACACGAAAGCACTTGCCAAAATCGCAAAGCGCGCACCGGCCGCCGCGCGCAAACCGCTGTCGGCGATCAAATATGCGCTGCCGGTTGGCCGGCCCGGAAAGATCATTTGCCTCGGCCTGAATTACCTTGAACACGTCAAGGAAGGCTCCCAGCGCGACAACATTCCGAAATTTCCGACGATCTTCATGCGCGGACTGACCTCGATGGTGCCGCACGGCCAACCGATTATTCGGCCGCAAGTCTCCGAAACGCTCGATTACGAGGCTGAACTGATCCTGGTGGTCGGCAAGCGCGCCAAGCATCTCACCGCCGCCAACGCGACCTCGTGCATCGCCGGCTATTCCTGTGGCAACGAAGGCTCGGTGCGCGAATTCCAGCGCAAGACGACGCAATGGGACATGGGTAAGAATTTCGACCGCACGGGCGGATTCGGTCCTTGGCTTGTGACCGCCGACGAATTGCCCGACGCCGCGAAAGGCCTGAAAATACAAAGCCGCCTCAACGGAACCGTGATGCAGTCCGACAATACTGACAACATGATGTTTCCGATTGTCGAAATGCTGGTCTACATCACGCAAGGCATTACGCTTGAGCCCGGCGATGTCATCTTCACCGGCACGCCGTCAGGCGTGGGGCAGGCGCGCAAGCCTCCGGTATGGATGAAGAATGGCGATACGATCGAGGTCGAAATCGAGCGTATCGGAACCTTGCGCAATCCGATCACTGACGAGAAGGCCGCCTGAGTGGGCAATTTGTTGCGTAGCTTGATCGCACTCTTGGCGCTTTGCGGCGCGATCGCGCCATCGTTTGCGCAGGAGCAGGTCAAGATCGCGGTCGGCTCGGGCTTCGCATTCCTGCCGCTCTATATCTGCGAAGATCTAAAGCTGATCGAGAAGCAGGCGAAGCTCGCGCATCTCGACGCGCAGGCGCGGTTTCAGCGTTTCGTCAACGCCGGCGAGATGCACGACGCCATCGGTGCGGGGCAGGTCGATATGGGCCCGTTCGGCACCGCGCCGTTGCTCGCGGCATGGCAGCAGACAAAGGGTTTGCCCGACGAGATCATCGCCGTGTCCGGCATTACGTCCTTGCCGCTTGCATTGCTTGGCAACCAGCCGGATGAGCACTCGATCGCCGAGCTTGGGCCCGCCGACCGGATCGCGGTTCCGACGCTGACATCGCCACAAATGTATCTTCTTCAGATGCAGTCGGAGAAAACTTTCGGCCAGTTCGACCGGCTGCGCGGGCAGATCGTCGTGCTGTCGCATCCGCAAGCGATTACCGCACTCGTCGAAAACACCGGCCAGGCGACGGCGTATTTTTCGTCGCCGCCGTTTACGCAACTTGCGCTGCGCTCCGCCAATATCCATGTCCTGTTGCGCTCGTCCGACGTCATGAATGGAAAATCGTCGTTCCTCATCATGGGCGCGCGGCGATCCTATCTCGAAGCGAACCCGCAGATCGCGCAGGTGGTCGAGAAAGCGACCGATGAGGCCGCGCGCATCATCCGCGACGATCCACGCCGCGCGGCGCAAATCTATCTCACCCACGAGCCGTCTGGCACGCTTAACGGCGCGGCGATCGAAACGGTCGTCCGGGACGTCAAGGACGAGTTCGGCAGTCCGGTTTACGGCGTCCAGACCTTCGCCGATTTCATGAATCGCCGCGGCGAGCTGAA
>DASPWC010000262.1:0-3400 GCA_035622055.1 Xanthobacteraceae bacterium
GTGCCGACCTCGGAGGCGACGCGCGCGCAGGCCGCGCGCCTCGGGATCGCCCTGACAACGCTCGACGACACCCCGGAGCTTGACCTTACCGTCGACGGCGCCGACGAGATCGGGCCGGACCTGACCTTGATCAAAGGCGGCGGTGGCGCGCTGTTGCGCGAGAAAATCGTCGCGGCCGCGTCGGCAAAGATGATCGTGATCGCGGACGAGACCAAATGGGTACCCGTCCTCGGCCGATTTCCGTTGCCGATCGAGATCGCGCCGTTCGGCGCCACGGCGACGCTGCGGGCCGTCGAGGTTGCCGCGGCCGAAGCCGGCCATGCCGGACCGGCGCCGTTGCGGCTGGACCGCAACGGCCAAGCTTTTGTCACGGATGGCGGGCACTGGCTGCTCGACGCTCAATTGCAGCGCATTGCCGACCCGCGTGCTCTCGCGAGCAAGCTTTCTGCGATCCCCGGGGTCATGGAACATGGCTTGTTCATCGGCCTCGCTCGGACTGCTATTGTCGCCAGTCCGGATGGGGTGCGTCTGATCGAGCGGCCCTGATCCCAAGCACGAAAGGAAGCGCCCCTATGTTGGTTCGTTTTTCCATGCGCCGCGCCGCCGCGCGGTACGCGTTGGCCGCGATGATCGCCCTCAGCGCGGCCGGTCTGGCTCAATCCGCCGGCGCGCAGGGCGCCGCGCCGGGCGCAACGCCGAGCAATCCCAGTGAACCGTCGCCGGCCGAGATTTTGATGGCGAAGCAAATTCTTGAACTCAAGCACGTCCAGGACGTTTTTCAGCCGCTCGTCCGCGGCGTGATCATCAAAACCCGGGACTCGTTCATGCAGACCAATTTCATGTGGAGCAAGGATCTCAACGATGTCGCCGCCGACCTGGAGAAGCAGTACTCTTCACGCGTGAACGAACTCGTGGACGAGGCCGCGCGCATTTACGCCGGCCATTTCTCCGAGCAGGAATTAAAGCAGCTCCTGACTCTCTATCGCTCGCCTCTCGGCCAGAAGATCATCGACGAGGAGCCCAAGGCGCTCGACGAGAGCATGGCCGCGGCTGGCGCTTGGGCGGACCTTTTTTCCCACGACGTGATCGAGAGCATGCGCGCCGAAATGAAGAAGCGCGGACACGACATGTAGCATGGCCAAAAACGACGTCGATCTTTTCGTAATCGGAGGCGGGTCGGGCGGCGTCCGGGCCGCGCGCATTGCCGCCGGGTACGGGGCCAAGGTGATGGTCGCGGAGAAGTACCGGCTCGGCGGCACCTGCGTCATTCGCGGCTGCGTACCAAAGAAGCTCTTCGTCTACGCGTCGCGGTTTAGCGGCGAATTCGAAGACGCCGCCGGCTTTGGCTGGACCGTGCCGCAATCTTCGTTCGATTGGGCCACGCTGGTCGCCAACAAGGACCGTGAGATCGGCCGGCTGGAGGCGGCCTACGGCGCAATGCTGGAGAAGGCCGGGGTACGGGTCGTGAAAGATCGCGCCGTGCTCGACGATGCCCACGCCGTGCGGTTGGCGAACGGCTCGCGCGTGCGCGCCGGCTATGTCCTCATTGCGACCGGGGCGGCGCCAAGCTACGGCGATCCGATTCCCGGGCTCGAACACGTCATTTCCTCGAACGAGGCGTTCCATCTGTTGGAATTTCCGCGCCGTGTTTTGATCCAGGGCGGCGGGTATATTGCCGTCGAATTCGCCGGAATCTTCGCCGGACTCGGCTCGCATGTCACGCTCGTGTATCGGGGCGAGAAAATCTTGCGCGGCTTTGACGACGACGTTCGCACGCACCTTCGCGTGGAAATGGAAGCGCGCGGCATCAGGGTCCTCACCGGGTGCAAAGTCACCGCCGTGGAGAAAGCCGGCGGGCACTATTCGGTGCAATTGTCCGGCGGCAATCAAATCCCGGCCAATCGCGTAATGTTCGCGACCGGCCGCCGGCCGAACGTCGCCAAAATGGGGCTCGAAGAGGTCGGGGTCGCGATTGCCGGCGACGGCGGCATTGCCGTCGATGAATATTCACGCACGACGAGGCAAAACATTTATGCCGTCGGCGACGTCACCAACCGCATTAACTTGACTCCCGTGGCGATCCGAGAGGGCCATGCTTTCGCCGACACGGTGTTTGGCGGCAAGCCGACCGCCGTCGATTACACCAATGTGCCGACGGCGGTGTTTTCCGATCCGGAAGTCGGCACGGTCGGCCTTACCGAGACAGAAGCCCGCGCGCGGCTGGCACAGACCGATATCTACGAGGCGATGTTCAAGCCGCTCAAGGCTACGCTGTCCGGCCGCGATACCTGCGTGCTGATGAAACTTGTGGTCGATGGCCTGTCCGACCGCGTCGTCGGCTGCCATATGGTAGGAGAGGGTGCGGCCGAAATCGCCCAAGTCGCCGCCATCGCCGTCAAGATGGGAGCCAAGAAGGCCGACTTTGACGCCACGATCGCGCTGCATCCGACCGCCGCCGAGGAACTGGTCACGATGCGGAAGAAAACCGCGACCCACTTGCGCGCGGCTGCGGAATAGTTAACGGACGGTCAAAATCGCGGACTGTCGCCATGCGGGGCGGCCGTGTATAAGACCGCCCATTGCCGTCATCTCAGCGTGCGGGCGAAACGAGGCTGCTCGGATAACGGCCGAAAACCGCGCATCCTTTAGGGCCGTCCGGGGGCCGGCTTTGGAGATCGCGGATATGGAGACAGGTATCATGTCCAGCCGGTCGAACGCGGCGCGGTGGAGTCCAGAGTCCTGGCGCGCGAAGCAGATCGTGCAGGTCCCGGACTATCCGGACGCCAAAGCGCTTGCCGATGTCGAAGCGCAGCTTGCAAGTTTTCCGCCGTTGGTCTTTGCCGGAGAAGCTCGCAACCTCAAAGCGGCGTTGGCTCAGGTTGCGACGGGCGAAGCATTCCTGCTTCAAGGCGGTGATTGCGCGGAAAGCTTTGCCGAACACGGCGCCAACAATATCAGGGATTTTTTCCGCCTGTTCCTGCAAATGGCGGTGGTGCTCACTTATGCGGCCGCATCGCCGGTCGTGAAGGTCGGCCGCGTCGCCGGCCAATTCGCCAAGCCCCGCACCTCGCCGACCGAGAAGCGCGGCGGTGTCGAGCTTCCGGTCTATCGCGGCGACATTATCAACGGGACCGATTTCACGCGCGAAGCGCGCACGCCGGATCCGCGGCGGCAGCTTGAAGCCTATCGGCAATCCGCGGCGACGCTGAATCTGCTGCGCGCTTTCGCCACCGGAGGCTACGCCAATCTGGCGAACGCGCATCAATGGATGCTGTCGTTCGTCAAGGACAGCCCGCAATCCAAGCGCTACCAGGACCTTGCGACTCACATCACCGAGGCGCTCGGATTCATGCGCGCCTGTGGCGTGGATCCCGGCCTGCATCCCGAATTGCGCTCGACC
>DASPWC010000263.1:0-3839 GCA_035622055.1 Xanthobacteraceae bacterium
AGTCCGGCCCAGACGTTATTGAGCGCGAGGGGCCCGGTCACGTAGACCGGCACGATGGGAAGCGGGATAGCGACGCAAACATAAGAAACGAAAAGCACGGCGGTCAGTAAAAGAAGACGCCCCTGCGCCGGTTCGCGTGTCGATTGGAAGACCATGGATACTCTCCAGGCTGTTCCTCGATCGACCGCGTGCAAGAAAGGACGCACTCCGATCGACGAGGATCGTTGAGTGCGTTGACTGACGTGAACGCTTACGGCCGGCCTGCCTCGCGGCGATGATCTTGGCTGGTCGAAGCCGCGCCGCGAGACGTTGAACGCCGGATGGGAGTCAAGCCTCTGTTATTCCCGCTGCCGTCTTGCAGTCGGCTTGGTGTTGGGCGAGAAATACGACTAATTCGTCATGTTTTCTAATCGCATTCTCGAACACGCTCCATGGCCGACCGCCGAAGTACCCGGATTTCTTCGAGAAAACAGCCCAAGCAGTCGCGCTCGAACGAGCTTGTCGCTGCGGTTTTGGAAGCTGCTGTTCAGGTTTTGGCGAAGGAAGGCGCGCAGCGCTTCACCACGGCCCGCGTGGCCGAGAAGGCGGGCGTCAGTGTCGGATCCCTGTATCAGTATTTCCCGAACAAGGCGGCGATCCTCTTTCGCCTCCAGAGCGACGAGTGGCGGAAGACGACCGAGATGCTGCGTCGAATCCTTGGGGACGAGGCGAAACCGCCGTTCGAGAGGCTGCGCAAGCTCGTCCGCGCCTTCATTCAATCGGAATGTGATGAGGCCGCCGTCCGTGTGGCACTCGACGATGCCGCTCCTCTTTATCGCGACGCGCCCGAGGCGCGGGAGGCGAGAGCGTCCGGAGGCCGCACTGTCGAACTCTTCATGCGCGAGGCGCTGCCCAAGGCCCCCGAAGCGACTCGCGCATTGGCTGGCGGCCTGATCACGACGACGCTCAGCGCTGTGGGAAAGAAATTCTCGGAAGCGCCTCGAACGCTTGCCGAGATCGAAATCTATGCCGGCGGCGTGGCGGATATGTTGTGCGCCTACCTCAAAGCCCTTGGCTGCGACGAGTACAACAGCCGATCAGACGCTTGACTTCGGCCCGAACGGCGCTTTAGACGCTTTTCAGATCACGAATATCACTCTGCCGGGCGCCGTGCTCCGGTCAGCAGCAATCGAATTGACGGGAAGCGGGATCGGCATCGAAATAAAGGCTGGTGTCCTCCTCACCATCGCTGGTCTCCCTTGGTATGCAAAAATATAATATGCATCATCCTTAGCTTTGGGTTCGGTTGATGTCTGAAAATGCCCGGCTTTCCGATATCGCCAGAGTCAACGCCACCGTTGGTCTGTTCGGTTTCGGGGGCGGGCTCACCGCGTGGTTCTTCAGGGAAATGGTCGAGCGCCGGGTGTGGCTGAGTTATCGCCAGTTTCTGAGCGGGTTGGCCATCAACCAGATTCTTCCCGGCCCGACGATGGTCAACCTCACCGTGCTCTTCGGAATGCGGCTGTGCGGGCCGTGGGGGGCGCTTGTCGCGTTTGTCTGTCTGCTTGTGCCGCCGTCCATCGCGGCCATTGCGATTTACACAGCCTATTCTCACATCCCGACCACGGGCTTGTTCGATACGCGATTGAAGGCGTGGCGGCCTCGGCCCTCGGTTTGAACGCCGCGACGGGTATCGAGACAATCAAGCGCCACTGCGACTGGCCGACGCTCACCGTGGCGATCGCCGTTTTCGCCGCGGTTGCCGTGCTCCACATTTCCATTCCTTGGGTCGTGCTGGCGATCGCTCCACTCAGTTTCTTGTTATTTTGGCTCAAGGGACATGAATAACACCGCGCTCGCCTTGATCGGCGTCTTTGCCCCACTCTCGCTTGTGTCGTTCGGCGGCGCCCGCACCATTATTCCCGACATAGAGACGCAAGCGGTCTCTGTTCACGGTTGGCTGACGCATCGCGAATTCATCGAAATGTTTGCCATATCGCGGGCGGCACCCGGGCCAGGGGTGACCTTGGTGACGCTAATCGGCTGGAAGGCGGGTGGCTGGCTTGGTGCACTCGTCACCTCGCTTGCGATCTACGTACCGGTCACGTTGATCGTGATCGGCGCATCGGTGCTGTTCCGCCGCTACGACATTCCGCCGTGGAGCGAACGGATCGAGCGCGCCATGACGCCCATCGCAATCGGGTTGATTCTTGCCGGCGTGGCGTCGGTCCTCAAGCTGATGGGTGGGACCGTGATATCTTATGCAGTTGTGGGAGCGTCGACCGCGATCATAAATTGGCGCCGCATCAATCCTCTCTTGCTGCTGGCTGGCGGCGGAGCCGTTTACGCTGTGGCCTACCTGCGGACGTAGGCGTCGGACACCGAAGCATGACGCATCTTAAGCTTACGATTGCGACTACCGACTACGACCATTTCCGCGACTTCCGGCTCGGTCTGGTGCGGGCCGAGGGCATCGACCATACCTGGCTCACGCTCGGCCATCATGAAATATTCGCGCGCTTTACCTTCAACCGTGAATGGGAGGTTAGCGAGCTTTCCTTCGCCAAGGCGATGGCGCAACTAACGCGCGCCGATTCCGATATCATCGCGCTTCCGGTCATCTGCTCGCGCTTGTTCCGCTTCTCCTCGTTCTACGTCAATAAAAAAAGCAAGATCAAAACGGCTGAAGACCTCAAAGGCAGAAAGGTCGGCTCGCCTGAATGGGCGCACACGGCGGCTGTCTATATGCGCGGCTGGCTCAAGGACGAGCACGGTGTCGGACTCAACGACGTGCATTGGTACCAGGCCGGCGCCAACGAGGCGGGACGCATCGAGAAGGTCGAGCTGAACATACCGGCGGGAGTGACGGTGACGCGGATCACGGACCGCTCATTGAGCGACATGCTGGCAGCCGGCGATATCGACTGTGCCCTGATCGCGCGGCCGCCGGATTGCTTCCGACAAGGACACCCAGACGTGGTGCGCCTGTTCCCTGACTATCGGGCAATGGAGGAAGCCTATTACCGGCGCAACAAGGTCTGGCCGATTATGCATGTCATCGTAATGCAGAAGGCCGTACTCGAGGAAAATCCTTGGACTGCGCGCAATCTGTTTAACGCTTTTGCGGAATCGAAGCGCCGCAGCCTCGAACGGCTGCTCGATCCGGCGGTGTCGCGCTATCCGCTGCCGTGGCTGCCCGCCTATGCGCGCAAGATGAGTGGCATGTTTGACGGCGATCCGTTTCCCTACGGCATCGAGGAAAACCGGCCGACGCTCGAGCACTTCCTGCGCTATACTTATGAGCAAGGCATCGCCAAGCGCCACGCCAAGCCGGAAGAAATATTTCCCAAGGGAGTCATGACGCCGGTCCGCATCTGACTGGCGTCGCGGGGAAGCGCTAATCGAAAGGCAATACTCATGCCGGAACGTAATGTGAACGAAAACGTCCTGCGGCGGCAACTCGCCGAGTGTACGCGCATGATGGTCATGGCGCAGATTCTCGATTACAGCGGCCATGTCAGCGCGCGCCTCGGGCCCGACCGCTTTCTGATCCCACAACGCGATGCAAGCCGCGCCGGAATTACCGTCGACGACATTCTGGTCGTCGATCTCGACGGCAACGTACTCGCAGGCAATGGGCCAGCACCGACCGAGACGCCTATTCACAGCGGCGTTTATCGCGCGCGGCCGGATATCAACATCGTCTGCCACGGCCATCCCCCGATGTCGGTTTTGTTCACGATGGTTGATCGCCCCATGATCGCAGTCCGCAATTATGGATACCGCTTCATCGGCACGCCGGTTCACCCGGATCCGACGCATATCCGCACCCGCGAGCAGGGCGATGCAGTGGCGCGCAC
>DASPWC010000264.1:0-4257 GCA_035622055.1 Xanthobacteraceae bacterium
CCCATCCCGGAGCTCAGTTTAATTCGGATTTTCGAAATTTGGTTAAAACGGAAATCGCCAAGCTGGCCGCCGACAATCGCATCGAAACGGCGCAAGCTCAGGCGCCGCAGCCGATTAAGGTGGCGCAGCTGTCTCCGCCGACTCCATCGCCAAGGCCTAAGCTCGCGGCGGAGCAGCCGACGCATCGAGAGAAAGAGCCGGCGGCCAAGCGCGATAGCCAAATTGCGGAAGCCGAAATGCCGACGCCACGGAAGCCGGAGCAAGTTGCGCAGGAGCGGCCGAAGCGGTGGTCAGCCGAGTCGACAGCGTTTCTTGACGAGCTTTCTGGTTCCGTGAATTCGGGAGACTTGTCCCTTCAGCAGGAGCTAACGCTCGAAAATATGAAGGATTACGCGGCAAGAACCTACCGCGGTTCAGCTACAGCCGCCCTGATGACTGCAGCCGCCGACTAGTCGCCGCGCCGGCCGCGGCGCGACTAGAGTACGGACTCACTAGCGCGCAGAACTGCTTCGCTTTACGCTGAACGCCAGTGATCAGCGTTGGTCTTATCGTTTAGGTGCCGTACGCGAGCAAGGTGGGGAGAGCCATTACCCTTCGCCCAACCGATCGCTTCTCGCTGCGTTTTGAGGGCGCCAAGGGCGCGTTGTCGACATGATCTTCGACGATAATGACGATACCTTCGGGGACGCCGCAGCTTACGCCCAGCATCGGTGTGGGCGGCGGAGGCTAAAAAAATTTGCGATTGGCGACGGTGCACTCTTTAGATTGTTCGGTAGCCGCCATCGGCCATAACAATCGCGCCGGTGACATGCCGGTCCAACGATGTCTTCGGGCTTCCCGACTCGGCCCAGCGGCGTGTGATCCAGGAAAATCTTGACGAGTTCAGGATTGTTGGCGCGCACCTGTTCATTAAGCGGCGTTTCAATCAGGCCGGGCCCGATCGCGTTGACCCGCACACCGTCCTTGCCGAGTTCCGCAGCGAGGGCGCGAGTGAAACCCAGCACCCCGTGTTTCGAGGCGGTATAGGCCGGTGAGTTCGGCGTCCGGACATGGACGAATGACTGGATCGACGCGATATTGATAATCCGGCCGCGTGTTGCACGCAGTTGCGCCAGGAAGGCATGCGTGACGTTGAATACGCCGTTGAGATTCACACTTAACACATCCTGCCAATCTTGGATGACCGCTTCGGGATTAGCGGTGATGGCGTTGCGGCGGTTTATGCCGGCATTGTTCACCAGGATCGAGACCGCACCGACCTTTTCAGCGACGAGTGCGGCAACGTAACGGCAGTTCTCGCGCTTTGTCACATCGAGCATGAAACTATCCGCCTCGCCGCCGGCTTTTCTGATCGCCGCGACGGTCTCGGCCGCGGCATCATTATTGATATCGAGCACGACCACGCGGGCGCCCTCCTTCGTATAGCCAAGCGCAATCGCACGCCCGATTCCCGACGCGCTACCGGTGACCGCCGCAATCTGCCGCTCTAGAAGCCCCGCCATGTTCGTACTCCCAAAAGGCCAGCCGCGAGCAATTGTGACGTCCGTAACCGGCAGGTTTGCGGGATCGCGTCGGTGATCCCCGCGTCTTAGCTCTCCTCGGCAAGATCGCTTTCCCGCTGGCCAGGCGCAAGAGGAGCTATTCGTGACGATGCATCGCTGAATCAAACTTCGTGTCGCGCATGAACAGATAGACGACGAGCGAAATCCCGATCATGCCGGTTAGGTAGTAATAAAACCAACTCTCGTGACCGAGCGATTTAAACCCCAAGGCCACCGAGTCTGTGGTGCCGCCGAAGATCGAAACCGTAAGAGCATAGGGCAGTCCAACACCCATCGCGCGAATGTTGGTCGGAAACAATTCGGCCTTTACGACGGCGTTGATTGACGTATAGCCCGACACGATCATCCACGCGGCAGCGATCAGAAGGAAAGCCGCCAGCGGCCCCTTTACGCTCTGCAGCGTCGTGAGCAGCGGAATCGTAAACGCAACACCGCAAACCCCGAAGCCGATCAACAGCCATTTGCGTCCGATGCGGTCTGAAATCGCGCCGTAAATCGGCTGCAAAATCATCGCGAACACCAGCGAACCAAGCGTCACCACCGTGGTCTGATTGTCGGTCAGACCGACCGATAGCTTGAGAAATTTCTGCATGTAGGTGGTGTAGGTATAAAAGGCCGCCGTACCGCCAGCGGTCAACCCCACCACCAGCAGAACCTCGCGCGGATATTTCATGAGCGAGCGAAGTGACGACGTTTGCTTTACAACTTTTTGCGCGGCTTCAAAGGCCTCGGTCTCCTGCAAAGTGCGCCGCATCACAAGCGCAATGAGAGCGAGAAGCGCACCGATAAAAAACGGAATGCGCCATCCCCAGGCGCGAATTTCCTCCCCGGTCAGAAAGACCTTTTGCAGGACAAGTAGAACAAGCAGCGCGCAAATCTGCCCGCCGATCAAAGTCACGTATTGGAAGCTGGAATAAAAGCCCCGGTTGCGCTGATCGGCCATTTCCGAGAGGTAGGTTGCGCTTGTTCCGTACTCCCCACCGAGACTCAAACCCTGAATGATGCGTGCGGCTCCGAGCAAGATCGGAGCGTAAACGCCGATTGAAGCATAGGTCGGCGTTACCGCAATCATCAGCGAGCCGAAACACATCAGGGAAACGGAAAGCATCAGGGCGCCGCGCCGTCCGTGATGATCGGCCAAATAGCCGAATAGCCAGCCACCCAAGGGCCGAACTAGGAAACCCGCGGCGAACAGGAGCGCGGCATTAAGCTGCTGCACGACCGGGTCGGAGTTGGGAAAAAAAGCGGCGGCGAAATAAAGCGCGAAGGCCGCATATGCATAGAAATCGTACCATTCTACGAGATTGCCAACCGACCCGATAAAAATCGCTCTGATACGCCGGCGCATGTCGGCAAAATCAAGCCGTTCATCGCCTGGCCGGTTCACGAATGTCGCGGTTGTCATGGTCTGCTCCGGCAACGTCACGCCTTTTTGGAAAAGGTAGTCCCGTTCATCCCGGTCGAACAAGGCTGGCAATGAGATGGGTCGCTAACGCTCCACGCCTTCCACGGCGAAAGCGCGAACGTTCGCCATATTATGAATGTCGTACATTTCCTTAAATGCGTCCGATGTCCGCCATGCCAGTGCTTTTTCCATGCTATCGAACGCGACGACCACCATTTGCTTCGGGGGCTCCCCGTCGAAGGTAATCGTCCTTCCACTGTGAATGATGTAGCGGCCGCCAAACGGTTGAAATGTTGCCGGCGCGAGCGAAGGATAGTTGCTGCTGACCATCTGCCCTGCGTCAAACAGCGTAATGACGTACGCGTGCGGTGTGGACTGGGCGTGGAGGCCTCGCGCCGTAAGTACGCCAAATCCGAAACCGGCTATCGTCGCGAACGTCACTGCGTAACGAGTTTTCACCAAATCTCTCCTCGAATTTCCACCGGGCTAGTTGGCGTCCAGTGTACATAACCCCGAAGGCTGCAGGTCTGCAGCAAGTCGTTCGGTGGTGTGTGTTTTCACATAGCTGGGGTCGGCGCCAATAGGCGCATGGGCAAAACCCCGCTCTGCTTTCGACCCGTTTGCTCTCAGTCGGACGAAGGTAAAGCGGTGAATTGTGGGCGTCGGACCTCGCGGGGGCAAAAGGCGGAATGAACGAGGCCTCTGCGCTAGCCGGCCGCTCTCAACGATGCGGAGCGCCGCGGCTTGACGGCGCGGAGCGCCTCTACGAGGACCTGACCGAGGGCGGCAAAATCGGCCTTCCGGGCCGATGTCGTTCGCCAGGCGAGGCCGACCGTGCGGCTTGGCTGTGGCTCAGCGAAGCGAAGCAGTTTGATCCGCTCGTCGCGGACCTCGGCGTCGATTGCGACCTCCGGCACGAGCGTAACGCCGTAGCCGCTCGCCACCATCTGCATGATGGTCGCGAGACTTGTCGCGCCAAGCCCCGTATCGGTGGTGTTGCGTCGTGAGCAGTAGGCGAGCGCCTGGTCGCGAAGGCAATGGCCTTCTTCCAGCAGAATCAGCCGGCGCGCATCGACGTCGCGCGTGCAGACCCGGGAGCGCTCGGGCAGCGGATCGTCGGCCGGCACCGCCAACAGAAAATGATCTTCAAACAGCGGCAGTGTTTCCAAATCGGACTTATCCAAAGGAAGCGCGAGCAAAAGCACGTCAAGGGCGCCGCGGCGGAGCTCGCTCAACAATGTTCGTGTCTGGCTTTCGATCAGTTCGAGGCGCAGATCCGGATAGCGGTGC
>DASPWC010000265.1:0-6847 GCA_035622055.1 Xanthobacteraceae bacterium
CAAGCAGATCACGCTCAACCTGCTTTCGAACGCGGTAAAGTTCACGCCGGACGGCGGCGCGGTGACGGTGCGCGGGCGTTTGCGCGCCGGCGCGGTCGTTATCGCCATCGAAGACAATGGAATTGGAATACCGCGCGAAGCGCTGCGAACGCTCGGCCGGCCGTTCGAGCAGGTGGAGAGTCAGTTGACCAAAAGGCATCAGGGCTCCGGCCTTGGCCTTGCCATCGCAAAATCGCTTGTGGAACTGCATGGCGGCGCCATGCGCATCCGCTCGAAACTCGGTCGCGGCACCATGGTCGTCGTGCGGCTTCCAGCGCAGCCAAGGCCGCTCGCGCGGGTGGAGAAACTTGGCGCAGCTGCTTAGCCACAAAATTCTTACGGCGCTCGTCCCAGAATCCGCACGAAGCACGCACGCACCGCGCGCTGCGTCTCCGCGAGATCAGCCGACAGCGCTGGAAAATCGGGCAGGTCGGCGGCGCGGGTCAAAAGCTCCAAAACACCTGGGCTCGCGGTTTTCGGATCGAAGGCGGTGGGCAAGCAAAGCCGCAGAATTTGCGTCAGATCGTGGAACAGCCGGGCCGCCGGCCGCAACACCTCGGCGGCATCAGGCGCGAGCACGCCGAGACGCGACGCCTTTTCCAAAACGCGCGCGGTTGAAGTATCCAATATCTCGGGCGTCGTCGCTGCGTGCATCAATTGCAAGTATTGCGCAATGAACTCGATGTCGATGAGTCCGCCCGACGCATTTTTAAGGTCCCACGGATCGGTATCGCCCCTTTCTTTGGCGATTGCACCGCGCATTTCGACAACATCGGCGGCCGTCATTTCGGCGTTACGCGGACGGCAAAGAACATCGCGGATCGTCGCCTCGACTGTCCTCGCAAAATCGGGCGGCCCCGATACGAAACGTGCGCGCGTCAACGCCATGTGCTCCCACGTCCACGCTTCGTGTTCTTGATAGCTCCTGAAGCCGTCGATCTGCGTGGCAACCGGCCCGGAACGGCCTGACGGCCGCAGCCGCATGTCCACCGGATAAAGCACGCCGTAATTGGTCTGTACGGTGAGCGCGCTGATCATGCGCTGGGTGAGACGGGCAAAATATTGCGTGCCATGAAGTGGGCGCGCCCCGTCCGAAAGCGGATGCTTGGAGTCGAAATCATAAATGACAATCAGATCGAGATCGGAACCTGCGGTCATTTCGCGAGCGCCAAGCCGGCCGAGCGCCACAACGGCGCTTCGCGCGCCGCGGATGCGGCCATGCGCGACGGCAAAATCGGCTTCCACCCATCGATGCGCGGCACGCACCAGGACATCGGCAAGACGGGCAAATGCATCGCCCGCCTGCTCGGCAGAAAGCGAGCCGGAGAGAACCCGCGCACCGATTAGAAACATGTGCTCTTGGCCGAATAGCCGTATGGCGTCGAGGACCGACTCCGAGCCGCTCGCGTCGTGGAGGGATCGTTCCAACGTCTCCTGCAGGCGCAATTCGCCGGGCACGGATGCGAAGAAGCTGGGCTGGACCAGCGCGTCGATGAAATGGGGATTATGCGCCAGGATATCGGCCAACCGCGGCGCAGTTCCGAGAATGAGCGCTACAAAGCGGATGAGTTCGGGATTTTGCCGAAGCAGAGAGAAAAAACGTCCGCCGGCGCGCAGGCCGGCAAGAAACCGGTCGAATGCGGAAAATGCCGAATCCGGATTTTCGGCACGCGAGGATTGATCCAAGATGACGGGCGTGAGTTCGATCAGATTCGATCGGGCTTGCTCGCCGCGAAGCGCTCGATAGCGCCCGGCCTGCCAATCTCGCACCGCATCGACGATCGCGGGCGGCTCACGAAAGCCCATTTGCGAAAGCCGCTCGAAAGTCTCGCCGCGTCCCTCGGCAAAATCAAACGACAAGCTCTGCTGTTGCGCCAAGAGCTCCGGAGCTCGTTCAAAAAGCTTGACGTAGTGCCTTTCGACATTGCACAGATGTGAGACAAGCGCATCGGCGAATTCGTCTCGCGACCGAAAGCCGAGAAAGCGGGCAAAAATGGCGAGCTTTTCGGCGGTTTGCGGCAGCGTATGGGTCTGCTCATCCGCCATCATTTGCAGCCGGTGTTCGACGCGACGCAGAAATTGATAGGCCGCTGTTAGCTCCTCGCGCGCGGTATCGCCGATCCATCCATCAGCCGCGAGCGCGGCAAGCATTTTTATCGTACCCCGGCCGCGCAATTGGCTGTGCCGTCCGCCGGCGATCAACTGCTGCGTCTGTACAAAGAATTCGATCTCCCGGATGCCGCCGCGTCCGAGCTTTATATTGTGGCCTTCGACGGCAATCTCGCCATGACCGCGATAGGCGTGGATCTGGCGCTTCATTTCATGAACATGCGCGATGGTCGCGTAGTCGAGATATTTTCGCCAAATGAAGGGCGATAGATCGTGGATGAACTGCTCGCCGGCGGCGATATCGCCGGCGCATGGACGAGCCTTGATCAAGGCCGCGCGCTCCCAGTTTTGGCCACGGCTTTCGTAATAATCGAGGGCCGCCGCGGTCGAAATGGCGATTTGCGTCGAGGACGGATCCGGCCGCAATCGCAAATCCACCCTGAAGACGTACCCATCCGGCGTGCGCGCCTGCAGAATCTTCACCAAGTCGCGCGTGAGCCCGACGAAAAACGGCCCAGGCTCGACACCGCGACCGACTTTCTCTGCATCGGCATCGAAAAATACCATGAGATCGAGGTCGCTCGAGAAATTGAGCTCGTTGGCTCCCATCTTGCCCATCGCGACCACAATGTAACCCGAGCCCGGCTCCGGATGCTTTGCGTCGGCGGCGTCGAGTTTCTTTTGTTTGACGGCATTGCGAAGTAGATAGCCGACCGCCGAGCCGAGCGCGGCGTCGGCGACGCGGGTCAGCGCATCGGTGATCTGCGCCACCGTCCAAATCCCGCCCACATCGGCGAGCGCGATCAACTGAGCCGCCCGCATCTTGACCTCGCGAAGAATGCGCATCAGATCGGCTTGCGACGGCGCCGCCGCGGCCTCGCTTTGCATTGTCGCAAGCAGCGCCGCGAGTTCCCGTTCCGGATCGCTGAGGAGCAAGCGTAGAAATCCCGGCGGGTCCGCCTGAATGGACTCCCAGAGATAGGGCGCGGCCTCGGCAACGCCGCCGAGAAGCCGGCCGGCAGCAGGATGCCGGCGAATAAGCGTTTTAATTTCGCTTGCGGCGGATCTTGGTTTGACACTCGGCAGCCAAGCAGCGACGCGCACGGCTCCTTGCGCCGAGGGCTCCGGCAACGCGCCCGCAAGCCGCCCGATGAACGCTGTGTCACCGAGTGTTGGCGTCGGCCGCTTTTTGGCCGCCGCGCGTTTCATCCGTTGCCTGCCGGGCGCGCCGGACCCGCGCGCGGCAAGGCGATCGTGCTTCGCAAGCCGGGGTGATTGTCTTCGAGCTTGAGTTCTCCGCCGTGCAACCGGGCCACCGCCGAAGCGAGGCTGAGGCCGAGACCGGAGCCGGGCTCCGATCGGCTCTGCTCGAGGCGAACGAACCGCTCGACCACCCGGCCGCGATCCGAATCGGGAATCCCCGGTCCTCGATCGGCAACGCTTAGCATGATGCGGTCGCCGTCATTGTCGGCCTTGACCACGATCTCGGCGGGCGCGCCGTTCGCTTTGCCGTCGGGTCTGGCATATTTGATGGCGTTGTCGACGAGATTGGCGAGCGCCTGGCTGACCAGCTCGCGATTGCCGCGCACGGGCGCGGCTGCCGGAGCATCGACCTTCAGCGTGATGCCCTTCTCGTCCGCAAGCGGCTCATAGAGTTCGCCAACGTCGCGGGCGATCTGGGAGGCGTCGAATTCGGCCATGTTGTCGCGCGCCTGACCGGATTCGGCGCGCGCTATCATCAATAATGCGTCGAAGGTACGAATGAGCTCGTCGGATTCCGCGATGGTGGATTCCAGCGCCGCACGGTAGTTGACGTCGCCCGCCGCGCGCAGCGCCTGCTCGCAGCGATTGCGTAGCCTCGTCAGCGGCGTCTTGAGATCGTGGGCGATATTATCGGAGACCTCCTTCAATCCGCGCATCAACGCCTCGATCCGCTCGAGCATCGCGTTGACGTTGACCGCAAGCCGATCGAGCTCGTCGCCGGTGCCGGCGACGGGCAGCCGGCCGGAAAGGTCGCCCGCCATGATCGTTTGCGCAGTTCCGGTCATCGCGTCGATGCGACTGAGCACGCGGCGGCTGACGAAAAATCCGCCGAGCAAGCCAAGCACAATCACAAGCGCAAGCGACCATTGACCGGCATTGGCGATGATACTGAGCACCCGTTCGCGTTCTTCGAGATCGCGGCCGACCAATAGATGGAAGCCGCCCGGCAGCTGCACGACCCGGACCAGCGCATGATGGTCGACGCCTTCGGGCGCTTCCAGCCGCCGATAGCTGGTTTCCAGCCATCCGGGATGGTCCAGCGCACCGGGCTCCAGCGCGCCGACATTTCCGGCAAGTCCCTCCCCGGTCGGCGTCGTGATCAGATAGAGGCTCGAAGCCGGACGGCGCGAGCGCGCATCGACCACCATCACCAAGCGTCTGATGCCGCCTTGCGCGTAGATGTTGGACAGGCCATTGATTTCACCGTCGACCGTGGCTGTGATCTGCTCGGTGATGAGCCGGCGTGTATTGAGCGCAAAATATGCAAGCAGCGACGCCGCGAATAACACGAATATTCCGAGATAGACGAGCGTCAGCTTGAACGCCGTCGTGCGAAGGAGTTTGCCAAGCGCTGTCACGTTATTTCATCTCGATCTCGGAGAAGTCGTCTTCCCAAAATTCGAGCGACGCGCGTTTGCCGCTTTTTTGGCTCGCCGCCTCGGCCTTGCGTAGCTCGACCCGGCGAATTTTGCCGGAAATCGTCTTAGGCAGTTCCGCGAACTCAAGGCGCCGCACCCGCTTGAACGGAGCGAGCGTGGTTCGGCAATGCTGGAAAATCGAAAGCGCCGTGGAGCGGTCCGCGGCGTGACCCGGCGCAAGCGCGAGAAACGCCTTGGGCACGGCGAGCCGCATTGGATCGGGCGACGGGACAACGGCGGCCTCGGCCACCGCCGGGTGCTCGATCAATACGCTTTCAAGCTCGAATGGACTGATGCGGTAATCGGAGGATTTGAATACGTCGTCCGCCCGGCCGACATAGGTCAGGTAGCCGTCATCGTCGATCGCGGCAACATCACCGGTCCGGTAAATCGCTTCATGCTGCGCGGGCGCTGTATCGCCGCCGCTCGCCTTGTCCAGATAACCTTGCATCAATCCGATGGGCCGCGGCCCCGGAGTGATGCAGATCTCACCCTCTTTCGCCGACACACCATTGGGATCAAGCAGCGCCACGCGATAGCCGGGCAGCGGCCGGCCCATCGAGCCGGGCTTGAGCCTTTGGCCGGGCGTATTGCCCACCACAGCCGTTGTTTCAGTTTGCCCGTAACCGTCTCGGATCGTAATGCCCCAAGCGGCTTTGACGCGCTCGATCACCTCGGGATTGAGCGGCTCGCCGGCGCTGATCAGCTCCCTGATGCGAACCCGCCAGGCGGAGAGGTCCTCCTGAATTAACATCCGCCACACGGTCGGCGGGGCGCAAAACGTGGTGACGCCGCAGCGCATGATCGCATCGAGGAGCACGCGCACATTGAAGCGGCGCTGATTGAATATGAAGACTGCCGCCTGCGCGTTCCAGGGAGAAAAAAAGCAGCTCCACGCATGCTTGGCCCAGCCGGGAGAGGAAATATTGAGATGCAGGTCGCCGGGCCGCAGTCCCAGCCAATACATCGTGGACAAATGCCCGACCGGATAGCTTTGATGACTATGTAACACGAGCTTCGGCGACGCCGTTGTGCCCGATGTGAAATAAAGAAGGAGAGGATCGTCCGCTTTGGTTTCGCGATCGGGAGTGAAGTGCGCAGACGCAGCGTAACCTTTCTCAAAAGAAATCCAGCCCGGAACGTCCCCGCCGACGACCATGCGCGTATAGTCGCCGGGCAAGTCGGCAAATTTCGCCGCGGCGTCGGCACTCGCGATGACATGGCCAATCCGGCCGCGCGCAAAGCGATCGCTGAGGTCGTTGCGATTCAATAAAGTGGTTGCCGGAACGATCACGGCGCCGAGTTTCATCGCCGCAAGCATGCATTCCCAAAGCGGCGCAACATTGCCGAGCATGACAAGAATTCGGTCGCCGCGGCGTACGCCTAGATTGCGAAGCGCATTGGCAATCTGGTTTGAGCGCTGACTTAAGTCCGCGAATGAGAACTTGATCTCGCCGCCGTCCTCGTCGACAAGCCACAAGGCCGGCTGCGCATTGTCGCGGGCCATTACATCGAAATAGTTGAGCGCCCAATTGAACCGGTCGAGCTTCGGCCAATCGAAAACGCGATACGCGGTCTCATAATCCTCGCGATGGCGCAGCAAAAAGTCGCGCGCCGCAATGAAAGCGGCGGCACCCTGTGAGGTCGAGTTGTCGCTCATGACGATGGTCCGGTCCTCAGTTAGGGGATCGGGTGCATTGCCTCAGCGCGCACCGTCGCGAATCATATAACCGGCGCCACGCACGGTATGCAGTAGCGGCTGCGCAAAGCCCTTGTCGATTTTAGAGCGCAATCGCGAGATGTGCACGTCGATCACGTTGGTCTGGGGATCGAAATGATAGTCCCAGACATTTTCCAACAGCATGGTTCGGGTGACCACCTGACCGGCATGGCGCATAAGATATTCGAGCAGGCGAAATTCGCGCGGCTGCAATTGTACCTCTTGGCCGGCGCGGCTGACCTCATGGGACAGCCGGTTGAGTTCGAGGTCGCCAACGCGATAGACCGTTTCCTCTCCA
>DASPWC010000266.1:0-5017 GCA_035622055.1 Xanthobacteraceae bacterium
TTGTCGTCGAGGAGCCGGGACTTGTGCAGTGGTGGGTTCCACGGATCCGACGCGTCAAGAATGGTTTCTACATTTCGCAAGCGGTGGAGTTGCGCCGTCGATGAAAAATTTCAAAACCAGTCTTGCTCAAGGTTGGATGCGGCTCGGCGCTCGCTTCTTGCCCTTTGCCGACGCAGCTTCGGCCGAATTGCCGCTTGAGCGCCTGCTGCGGCTGTCCTTGTTCCAAGTCTCGGTCGGTATCGCGGTCGTGCTGCTTAACGGCACGCTCAACCGCGTCATGATTGTGGAGCTTGGCGTTCCCAGTTGGCTCGTCGCCTGCATGGTTTCGCTGCCGCTCGTCTTCGCGCCCATGCGCGCCATGATCGGCTTCCGCTCGGACAATCATTTTTCCGCGCTAGGATGGCGAAGGGTGCCTTATATCTGGTTCGGCACGCTCCTTCAGTTCGGCGGCCTTGCCATCATGCCGTTCGCGCTGATCGTTCTCTCAGGCGACTCGCATGGACCCGCCTGGATCGGCGACGCCGGTGCCGGTCTCGCCTTTCTGCTCGTCGGTGCGGGCTTGCACACCGCGCAAACGGCGGGGCTTGCGTTGGCGACCGACTTGGCGCCGGAAGCGTCGCGGCCGCGCGTCGTGGCGTTTCTCTATGTGATGTTGCTGTTCGGCATGGTGGCAAGCGCCTTTGTGTTTGGCGAACTGTTGGCCGAATTCAGCGAATTCCGACTGATCCAGGTCGTTCAGGGCGCCGCTCTGGTGACGACCGCGCTCAACGTGATTGCGCTATGGAAACAGGAACCGCGCAATCCCGCGAGCACGGCCTTGGACAAGCCGCGGCCGTCCTTTCGCGAATGCTGGGCGGACTTGTGCCGTGAATCGCGCTCCACACGCATATTCGTGACGGTCGCGCTCGGCACCGCCGCTTTCACGATGCAGGACGTCCTGCTGGAGCCCTACGGTGGCCAGATCCTGCATTTGACCGTAGCGCAGACCACCGTGCTCACGGCGCTGTTTGCCATCGGCATCCTCGCCGGCTTCGCGCTTGCGGCGCGCCTGCTCGGCCGCGGCGGCGACCCCTACCAGCTTGCGGCTTTCGGCGTGCTGGCAGGCGTCGCCGCATTCTCGTGCGTTATTTTCTCCGCCCCACTTCTGTCGCCGTTATTGCTGCGCATCGGAACGGTGCTCATCGGTTTTGGCGGCGGCTTGTTCGCCGTCGGCACCTTGACGGCGGCGATGGACTTGACGAGCAGCGGCCAATACGGGCTCGCGCTCGGCGCCTGGGGCGCTGTGCAAGCAACCGCGGCGGGAGCAGCGGTCGCGCTTGGCGGCGGATTGCGCGACCTCGTTTCAAAGCTCGCCACCAACGGTTTGCTCGGCGAGGCGCTCAACTCGCCGGCCACCGGCTACAATTTCGTCTACCACCTGGAAATTGGTCTTCTGTTCGCAACCCTGGTCGCGATTGGGCCGCTCGTCAGTCACGTACGCGCGGACCGGTCCGGCCGTTCAACGAAATTCGGACTGGCTGAGATTACCGGCTAGCCGAAAGTGGAGGTAGTTCCATGCCGAGAGGCGCCATCACCGGCTACATCGATGTGGCTCAGGTTGTGCTCTACGCGTTCTGGGTTTTCTTCGCCGGCCTGATCATCTATTTGCGCCGCGAGGACAAGCGCGAGGGCTATCCGCTGGAGTCCGACCGCTCCGGCAGCATAACGGTGCAGGGCTTTCCGGGTCTGCCAAGCCCGAAGTCATTCCTAATGGCCGATGGGTCGGTGCGCACGGTGCCTAGCGTAAAGGCGGACCGTCGCGACGCGCCGGTGGCGCCGCTCTTGGGATGGCCCGGGTCGCCGATGGAGCCGACCGGCAATCCCATCAAAGACGGCGTCGGGCCGGCTTCCTATGCGGATCGCGACGACGTGCCGGAGCATGCAATCGATGGCGCGCCGAGCATCGTCCCGCTCCGCGGGCTCAGCGGCTTTTCGATTGGCCCGATCGACCCCGATCCGCGCGGCATGAGAGTGGTCGGCGCCGATGGCCAAACCGCGGGCACAGTGAAGGATGTTTGGATCGATCGGGCGGAATCGCTCATTCGTTATCTTGAAGTCGACGTCATGTCTGCCGAAAGGCGAACAGCGCTTCTGCCCATGACGATGGCTCGCGTCTGGCCGAACAGTCGGACAGTGAAGGTCCGCTCGATCACGGCCGCGCAATTTGCCGACGTGCCGGCGCTTGCGAGCCCGAACCAGGTTACCAAAAGGGAGGAGGATCGAATCGTCGGCTATTACGCCGGAGGCACGCTCTACGCCACGCCGCAACGCATGGGGCCGGTGCTGTGACCCTCTTCGCCGAAAAAAAGCCAACTCCGCTCAGGGCGCTTCCAGCCGGCGAGCGGATCCTCTGGCAGGGCCGCCCGCAATGGCGCGGACTGGCGCTGCGCGCGCTCCACGTGCGCAAAGTGGCGATTTATTTTGCCCTGTTCGCGGTCTGGCGATTTGCGTCGGATGTTTCGGCCGGCGAGGGGCTTGCCTCCATTACCTCGGTGCTGTGGGTGCTCGTGCCGTGCAGCGCGGCGTGCGGCATCCTCGTTTTGATGGCGTGGCTGTGGAGCCGGACGACGCAGTACACGATCACCACCCGGCGCCTTGTCATGCAATTCGGTGTAGCGCTTCCGATAATGCTGAACATTCCGTTCGGTGTGATCGGCGCGGCGGCGCTGCGCTGCTACGCCGACGCCACGGGCGACATTCCGCTCGCCATCGCCGGCAAAGACCGGCTTGCGTATCTGATGCTGTGGCCGCATGTCCGGCCGTGGCGCGCGGCTCGCGCCGAACCCATGCTGCGCGCAATCGCCGACGCCCGCCACGTTTCGGAAATTCTCGCGCGCGCCGTCGTCGGCGCGGCAAATGCGGGAGTTGTCCACGCCAGCGCGGTCGACAAAGCGGCTCCGATCGGCGCCGCCGCCGCTCAGGCGGCGTGATGCGAGGGGGCCGCCGATGACGCAACACCGACAGGATCGCCGTTTCCCGCTCGGGGCCCTTATCGGCGCCGGATCTTTGGTCGCGTTTGCGCTCTGCGCTGTGTGCTTCGCGCGGATGAGCGGGATCGGTACTACCCAAGCGCTGGAAGCGAACCCGCTGCAGAGCCGCGAACTCCGCTTCATCGACCGTTATGACGGCGCCGTGGTCGTTGATGATGCGCGAAGCGGCCAAACCGTGGCGGTACTGATGCCGGGAACAAACAATTTTGTGCGCGGTGTGATGCGAAGCTTTGCGCGCGAGCGCCGCCGCGAGAATGACGGCACCGAGTCGCCATTTTTGCTCACCCGCTGGAGCGACGGCCGCCTGACCATCGAAGATCCCACAACGCATGAGCGGATCGAGCTGATTTCCTTCGGCCCGACCAACCTAGCGTCATTTGCCCAATTCCTGAATGACCGGAGTGCGTCCCGATGATGCCATACTGGATGACCGGCCGCCGCTCGATCGAGGTGCCTTGCACCGTCGATCTCGAGCAGACCACCGAAAGCCTTCACGCCTATGTCGACATCGAAGGCATCGAGATCCGCCCCGGAGACACGGTCATCGTCCACGATGCTCCGACGAACGTGGCCTTCGGCGACCGCCTGCTCTGCGATCGCCGCGCCACGATCGTGCGCGCCGGACTCCTCGGCAACATCGGTGCACGGCTCAAGGGCTATCTCGAGCTGATGGAGCTTTACGAAGTCAGTTTCTCTGACGGGAGAGCGTCATGATCCAGATTGAAGGCGGCGGCGGCGGTCCCAACGCAACGACTAAGGCGGCGCAAACCGACACGATTTTGAGTCCGCGGTTTTACACCACCGACTTCGAGGCAATGGATCGACTAAACGTCGATCTCGTGCATGCTGAATGGGTCAAAATGATTGGCGAGCTGCGGGCCGACTACAACAACGCACACTTTCGGCGTACCGACGCATTCGATTTCGACCTCAATAAATTGCCGGCTGATCTGCGTTCGGAATTTGTCGACTTTCTAGTCAGCTCGTTGACGGCGGAGTTTTCCGGCTGCGTGCTTTATGCGGAGATAAAAAAGCAGATCAAGAATCACGATATTCGCGAACTGTTCGGATATATGAGCCGCGACGAATCCCGCCACGCCGGATTCATCAATGAGGCTTTGAAGGAAATTGGCATAGGCATAGACCTGAGCTTCCTGACACGCGTTAAGAAATACACCTACTTCAAACCAAAATTCATTTTCTACGCGACGTATCTCTCCGAGAAGATCGGCTACGCGCGTTACATAACGATCTACCGGCAGCTCGAGCGTCATCCGGATCGGCTTTTCCATCCCATCTTTCGCTGGTTCGAGCGGTGGTGCAACGACGAATTCCGCCACGGTGAAGCCTTTGCGCTGCTGATGCGCGCCGATCCGGCGCTACTTGCCGGGCGCAACAAGCTTTGGATCAAATTCTTTCTGCTCGCAGTTTTTGCCACCATGTATGTCCGCGATCACATGCGCCCTGCCTTCCATAAGGCGCTCGGTGTCGATCCGACTCAGTACGATTTTACGGTGTTCCGTATTACGTCCGAGATATCGCAACAGGTGTTTCCTCTGCTTCTCGATCTAGATCATCCTGCGTTTCGGGCCGGCCTCGATCGGCTGTGGCGGATCACTGAACGGATTTCGACAGCAAAGGCGGAAGGCGGCATCGCCGGCCGGCTTAAGCGATTGGGTCTCGGCGTGGCCGCCGCGGCGATTTTCGCAAGACTCTATTTGGTCCCGGGCAAACGCAACGTGTTGCCCCAACAGATAACACTCGCCCCGGCTTGGTAATCCCGATGACGCTCTTGTCGCACCCAGTCGTCGTAGCCTTGTTCGCGCTGTTCGTTTGGTGGTTCAGCACCGGCGTAGTCCTATATTTGGTTGGGCGGCCTTTTCGGGCGCCCCGACGGAGCCTGCTCGGTGGGGGAGTATTATTCGCGGCGTCGCTCTATGGCTTGGCGCTCAGTTCGGCCAACACCAGAGTGATCGGCGCTTATACGG
>DASPWC010000267.1:0-2531 GCA_035622055.1 Xanthobacteraceae bacterium
CGCGGTGCGCAGCGCGCTATTGAGCTTGTCGATGATCGGGCGCGGCGTGCCGGCGGGCGCGAGCAGCATGTGCCAGAAATCGACATCGAGCTTCTTGTAGCCGAGCTCGCCCATCGTCTTTAGCTCCGGCAGGGCGGCAACCCGTTTGCGGCCGATAAGCGCGTAGGCGTTGAGCTTGCCGGACTTGACCAGCGGTGCGCCAATTACGGCCGATATCGGCCCCAGATCCACTTGCCCGGCCAACAGGTCGACGAGCGCCGGACCCGCGCCGCGATACGGGACCTGGGTCACCGTGACACCCAGTTCCTGGAAGATGAGCACCTCGGCAAGATGACCGAAGGAGCCGACGCCGGGATGTCCAACCCGAATTGTCTGATTCGGCGTTTTCATCCACCGCAGGAGCTCATCGAAATTGTTCGGCGGTAGCGACGGGCGCCCCGCGAGCGTGTTCATCGTGGTATTGACGAGTCCGATGGGGACAAAATCCTTCTCCGCGTCGAAGGTGCGGTCCGGATAGAGCGTCATGCCGGCGGCGAGCGCGTCCTGGTGCAGGAGAATGGTGTAGCCGTCGGGCTTGGCGCGGGCGGCCTTGGCAGCCGCGATCATGCCGCCGGCGCCAGCGATGTTTTCGATTACGATGGGCTGGCCGAGCGCCTTTTGCATGGCGTCCTGAATAATGCGCGCGGTGGCGTCATCGGCGCCGCCCGGCGCGAACGCGACGATCAGAGTGACGGGACGATCGGGATAAGTCTGCGCTGTGGCGGCGACGGCCGCCAAAGCGCCCGCAGCAACAAACGCTGCCGCAATCGCACGGGCAAAGACCATTTTATCCTCCCCTGCGGCGCTACTTGTTCTTCTTCGGCTGCGCCGATCGTTGGCGAACGAGTAAGGATGTTTAGCCTTTCGCAGTCCCGCCGCAAGGCAAATGAAAGGCGTGCGACTTCGAGTCCGCGGATGGGACTATCGAGCTTGCCGACCTCGCCAGAGATCAAACGCGTTTTTCGCGCGAGACCAGCCGCTCTTTGTTCGGATTTCACTGCAAGCCGATCGAGGCTAGGCTCGCACCATGATCCGCATAAGCCCCACCATCACGCTCGACGAGCGCGAGATCGCCGAGGAATTCGTCCGCGCTTCGGGACCGGGCGGGCAGAACGTCAACAAAGTCTCCAGCGCAGTTCAGCTGCGCTTCGACGCTCGGCGTTCGCCGTCGCTACCCGCGGAAGTCCGCGCGAGGCTGGAACATCTGGCCGGTTCGCGGCTCACTCGCGAGGGAATTATTGTCATCACGGCGCAGCGGCATCGGACGCAGCCGCGCAATCGCCAGGATGCGCTCGATCGCCTTGTCGATCTCGTTCGCCGCGCCGCTCGACCTCCTATGAAGCGGCGGCCGACCAAGCCCACCGTGGCTTCTCGTGAGCGCCGCATCGAAGGCAAAAAGCGCCGCGCCGGCATCAAGCGGTTGCGAAGCGCCAAGCCGATGTTCGATTGAACGAATTGTGGGGCAGATTCGCTGCAGCAAGGCGCCACTATCCTAGCGCCGCACCGTCTGAAGGCTTCACTGTCACTGCCCCAAGGCTTCACTGTCTTGAGGCCTCATTGTCCCAGTGCGCGATACTGGGCCGTTTCCAGTGCGACAAGTCCTCCGCCAAGGGCCGCGATGCCGAGGACCATCATCACGATGGCGTACGCAAAAAGCGATTTATTTGGCGCTCCACGGGACCCTTCTTGTGTCGTTTGCGCCCGCTGCCGCCGGTACGCCACAAACAACACGCAGCCGATGACGTAGACGAGAATGCCGAAGACAGTGAGGACCGCCCCTGGCAAATACCGGACCATTGTCGGCTCCGCGATACCCAATTCAACTTTGTCGCCGGATTCTTCTTTAAATCCCGGTACCGCCTTCCTGCCACGCGTTCTGCAGCGATGCAAAGCCCACTCCGTCCGCGAGGCAAGCGTAGGCGGAATGCGCAATCCGGGCTACGCTAGATGCCGAGTCGCGATTCAGGCCCTCGATCATGCCCATCCGGCAACTCAGCGAAGCTGTCGTCAACCGCATCGCCGCGGGCGAAGTGGTCGAAAGGCCAGCGAGCGTGGTCAAGGAACTTTTGGAAAACGCGCTCGATGCCGGTGCGCACCGCATCGACATCGTCACCGACGGCGGTGGCCGCCGGCTCATTCGCATCACCGACGACGGCGAGGGCATGACGCGGGTCGATTTGGCGCTTGCTGTTGAGCGCCACGCAACATCGAAGCTTCCCGGCGACGATCTCGTCTCGATCCGCACGCTGGGGTTCCGCGGCGAAGCCTTGCCCTCGGTCGGGGCCGTGGCGCGGCTTTCGATAGTCACCCGCCACATCAGCGAGCCGCATGCCTGGGCGCTCGACGTTGACGGCGGCGCGAAATCCGACGTCAAGCCGGCGGCGCTCGGGCAGGGCACCCGCGTCGAGGTGCGCGATCTATTCTACGCAACGCCGGCCCGACTGAAATTCCTGAAGCTTGACCGCACCGAAAGTGAGGCCGTGCGCGAAGTG
>DASPWC010000268.1:0-3895 GCA_035622055.1 Xanthobacteraceae bacterium
TCAACTCGCGCAAACCTCGGCGAAGACCGCCGATCAGCTGCAGGGGTCCTGCCCGAGCCAGGTCGGAGAGACGCCAACGGCGCGGCTCGACGCGATGAACAACCGATTGAATGCAATGGTGCAGGCGGTCAAATCCCTTCGTCCCGCACTTGGTGCCTTCTATGCGACGTTGAGCGACGAGCAGAAGGCGCAGTTCAACGCGATGGGACAACAGAGCACGACATTGCCCGAGCATGCGACCAGCAACCCGCAACAATGACTGTCACGATTTCATAGCGGGCGTGACTCGGCGCGGAAATCCGGAAATAATTCAATACGGAAGTCGATCGGTCGGCGAATGCGAGGCCGACCTTTCGTTTTATTGATACGAAACAGCCCGGTAGGGAGCGCGGCAAATGGCGGATGACGGGAGCGCATGGGCAAAGCAATTTGAGCTTAAATTAATCGAGCTTGCCCCGGACATGGAAGCGGCGAGCGCTCTTCTCGAGCAAGAAGGTTTCAGAGTGGATAGCGGCAACAAATCCGCCGGCGGCTGGTATCTTACCGCCTACGACATAACCCAGCGCCGCGGCAGCATTAAGGTGGAATCCGATGGGACTAAATTTGTTGTTACACCTACAGGTAGCTAAAAAACTTCCGCTTGGATTTCGTTGGAAACCGGAATCGTTAGAATAAATTCCGTTCCATCCGCACCCGAGCGATGGGTGATACTCCCGCCCAATTGCTTCGTCAGCGCCACGATGACTCGCATCCCCAATCCTTTGGATTTCGCTATGTCGAAATCGGCGGGCAATCCCGGTCCATTGTCTCGCACCGAGAGCAATAGTTTTGAACCCGTTGCTTCAGTAAGCCTGACCTCGATATGGCCTGCGGGAGTCCCTTCAGGAGACGCGTGTTTCGTCGCGTTTGTTACGAGCTCGTTCGCAATCAGCGCTATGGGAATGGCGCGATCGGCGTTGACATGTATGCGCGGATCGGCGGTGAATTCGAGCCGGCATTGTGAGCTGACGCGAACCGCGTCGGCGCAAACGTCTTTCAAATACGGATCGAGTGCGATCGTTTCGACATTTTCGTCGTAAGCCAATCGCTCATAAGCGCGACCGACAGCCGAGACGCGGCTCGACGCCTCAGCAAGATGTTCGGCGAGGGTAGTGTCGTTCGCGGCGTTCGCTTGCAGGTACAGCATGCTCGTCACGACCTGCAGGCTGTTTTTGACGCGGTGGGTAATTTCCTTGAGAAGAACCTGATGACGGTCGAGGGCGGCTTTTAGCCGCTGCTCGTAGCGCCGCCGTTCGATGGCCATGCCCAGAATATTCGCGGCGCCCTGCAGGAAAGCGATATCGTTTTGACTGAATTCTCCCTCGCTGCGACTGTCGACCTCCAGCACGCCATATGGCGAGCCGTCGCCTTGAAGAATGACGTTCATCGCGCGCCTAATCCCGTGCTCCACAAGCAATTCCGGAGTTCGAAATCGCTGTTCGTTTTCAAGATGATTGGAAATGACCGGCTTGCCAGTACGCAACGCGAACCCTGATGGCGATTCCAGGTCCGCGCCCACCGTCGCCTTTCCGACAATTCCTTCATGCCAGCCGACGCCGGCGCGCACTAGGAGACGATTGTCCGCCGGAAGATACTCCAAGACCTTGCAGAACTCCGCGTTCATACCCTCGGCCGTAAGCCGTACGGTCTCATTGAGGAGTTCCAGAAACGGTTTGCCCTGCAACGCGACAACACCCAATTCCGCGAGAATTTCTTGCTGACGAATCCGCTGTTGAAGTGCGCGCGACGTGATATCGGCGGACACTGGACTAGGCTCTACCACCGGCTTCGGCGGATCAGTTCCGTCGCTTGGGCACATGTGACACGCAACTCGGCCAGAGGGAGCCTTATTTCAAGGGAACCGCAATAACCCCAACATTCCACAAGTTACGCCGGCCAACACGGCCGAGCGCCGGCCTCGGGTGTCTGGTAGGCCAAATGCTTTTTCAATGCCGGCTTGTTCTATTGTCATTTGGCCATTGTCGGCGATCCCGACAATGGCCCAAATGCCGCGCCGGCGCCAGCGAGGCCATGCTGCCGCGGGCTTCAGCCGCCAATCGAAACGAGCACCGCCGACCGCCCTCACACATATACGCTCTTCATCTGTCCTTCCGGATAGCGCAAGCCGGCAACCGCGCCGACCGGAACCGCTTCCGCGATTCGCGTCAGATCGTCCTTGGTCAAAACGACCGAGAGCGCGCCGATATTTTCGACAAGCCGCGCTTTTCGTTTGGTGCCGGGAATCGGCACGATGTCGTCGCCTTGCGCAAGCAGCCACGCCAGCGCGAGCTGACCGGGCGTGCATTTCTTCTCGTCGGCGATCGATTCGATGCGGCGGACCAAGGCGACATTGTTCGCGATGTTCTCGGCGGAAAATCGCGGATGCCGGCGCCGCGCGTCGGTATCGGACATCGTCTTGGGATCTTCCACGACGCCGGTCAATAGTCCGCGGCCGAGCGGCGAATAGGCGACGAAGCCGATCTTCAGCGCGCGCGTGGTGCGCAGCGTCTCTTCCGCTTCGGCGCGATACAACAGCGAAAACTCGTTTTGCACGGCGGCGATCTTGTGCACGGCGTGCGCGCGGCGGATGGTGTTCGGGCTTGCCTCGCTCAAGCCGAGCGCGCGCACTTTGCCTTGCTCGACCAAGCGCGCCATGGCGCCCACGGTATCCTCGATCGGAACCGACGGATCGATCCGATGCTGGTAATAAAGGTCGATCGCCTCGACGCCCAGGCGCTTGAGACTCGCCTCGCATGAGGCGATGACGAATTCGGGACGGCCATCGGCGAATTTGCCGTCGCGGCCGCCGAGATTGCCGAATTTCGTCGCCAGCACGACCTCCGAGCGGCGGCCCTTGATCGCTTGGCCGACGAGCTTTTCGTTGTGGCCAGCGCCATAGGCGTCGGACGTGTCGAGCAGCATAATACCGCGATCCAACGCCTCGCGAATAAGCGCGATACCCTCTTCGTCGCCGCTTTTGCCGTAGACGCCGGACAGCGACATGCAGCCAAAGCCGATCGCCGAAACTTGCAGGCCGGAAGAGCCGAGCGAACGCACGGGAAGTGAACTGACTTTATTCATAAGATGATCTCCTTGGCGGTTCTCATTGGCGCCTTTGATCTTTGCCTATAGCAGGTCGCAGTGCATGTGGCCTAGTTCAACGCGGCAACGCGGACCTCGCGAGTCAAGAGCCAGATCAGGAACGTAACGCTGCCCATGATGGCAACCACAGACGCGACCGGCCACGCGGAATGGCCGAGATAAAAACCGACCGCCGCGGCGGTGATTGCGGCGCCGGATTGTTGTGTAAATCCCATCACCGAGGACGCGGTACCGGCGCGATCCGGAAACGGCGTCAGCGCGCCGGCCATGGTCGCCGGCATCGCGAGCCCGAGGCCGACGAGATAAATCGTCATCGCCCCGACGAACCAGAGAACATGCGCAAGGCCGAGCGCGACGACCGCCGCCATAGTGAGACCGCCGCAGGCCATCGCCACGGTCCCGATGCCGATCACGCGGTCCAGTCCGAGCCGCATCATGACGCGCGCGGCGATGAACGTGCCGGCAATATATCCGGCGGCGGCCACGGCGAAGGTCACCCCAAAGGCGAACGGAGTCAGACCATAGCTTGCACTCTGCATCACGATGGGCGCGCCCGAAATCCAGGCAAAGAGCCCGATAAAGGTCGTGGTCAGAATAGCAAGGTTGGCGAGAAAGCCGGGGTGCACGAGCACCAGGCGATAGAGCGTGTTGATCGCGGTGAGCGAGAACGGTCCCGCCATGGGATACTTCAAGGTCTCCGGCAAAAGACGCGCGGCGGTCGATCCAACAATCCCGGCAAACACCACCAAGACAA
>DASPWC010000269.1:0-9911 GCA_035622055.1 Xanthobacteraceae bacterium
TCGCACGCTCGATCGTCACCACGATGCGGCCGTGTCCAGCCTCCTTCCCGCTTTGTCCTGCCGGTCATGTCGGCCAAACGCACCCTTCGCCGAGCTCGTGCGGCTTTCGCCAACGAGTATCGCCAACGAAATGCGTGAAGAGTATCGCCGTCGAGTGCTTGGGGAGTAGCTTAACGAAGGCGGCGCCGATGTCCTCGACGGACCAGGGCGGGAATCGCCGTGGTCACCAAACGGTCCCATTGCTATGATGATAGATACGGGCGTTGAGGCAACAGATGAAGTTTCCGCTCTTTGCGCTAAGCGTCATTGCTGCTGCAGCCGTTTTTACGTCTGCTGCTGAAGCACAAAATTATCCATGGTGCCTTAGGATGAATTTTGGCGACGAAGCCGTGAATTGCGGTTTCGACAGTTTTGAACAATGCATGGCCAGTCTCAGCGGCGGCGGTGCAAGTGGTTATTGCATCCAAAATAATACGTACAAGCCACCCCCAGCCGAGAGCTCACAGAGCGAGAGCGCAGCCGACACTCCTGCTCAACCTGGGGTGCCAATCCCTAGACCGAAGCCCCGTTGAACTCGCGGCAGCTTGCGCGACCAATTGGGGCGGGCCGGCCCGTAACTACGCTCTTCCACCGTAGGGGGGTCCACTGACGTCAATTTCGGTAACGAAGTGCCGGATAGCCTTCATCTGAAGTTCAACAAACTTGTCTGCTTGTCGGCCAGGCATGCGCATTTCCCGTATTCACGGAGTGATTTTTCGAGGCGACGTTCACGTGTGTGAGCCAGGCTGCAGCCAGCGAACGCTCAGCACCTAAATAGACACCACTCGCGTAATTTGCGCTTACAGCTGCCAACCCCAAGCTGTCCAGCTTTCGGTTAAATCCTCCTGCCTTTTGTCTTCGTCCACAATTGCTTTCCCTCGGCTTCCCGCTTGCCTTATCGGGGAAGCCTGAGCCAAATAAAAACAAGAAATCACATGAATGACAATGAGTTAGTTTCAAGTCTCCCGGTTGGACCGTTGGTCGACCCAACACCGGCGGCGCTTCCCGGCCCGGTGACGTTCAACGGCCGGTTCGGTTCGGTCGCTCGGCTTAATACCGCGCGCGCCGCGGCGCCGCTCTGGCGGGAAATCGGCGGTCATGAGGAGCTGTGGACTTACATTTCCGGCCACGGACCCTTTGCCGGCGAAGGAGCCTTCACGGCTTGGCTGCAAGAGCGCGAGACCCAGAGCGATCCCTGTTACTATACCGTGCACGGGGTCAATGGGCGCACGCTGGGCCTTCTCGCGCTCATGCACACACGGCCGCGATGCGCGTCGTCGAAATCGGCAGCATCGTCTATAGCTCCGCATTGCAGCGCACCCCGCTCGGCACCGAAGCGCAGTACCTGTTGGCGCGCTATGCATTCGAAACGCTCGGCTATCGCCCGCTATGAATGAAAATGCGATTCGCTCAACGCTCCGTCACACCGCGCCGCCTTGCGTTACGGATTTGTGTTTAAAGGCATTTTCCGTCAGCACATGATCGCCAATGGCCGCAGCCGTGACACCGCCTATTTCTTGATGCTCGATGGCGGGTGGCCAGACCGCAAACGCAATTTCGAACTCTGGCTACAACCCGATAATTTCTTTGAAGACGGCCGGCAAAAACTCAGCCTCGCCACGTTGAACGGCGCCGGCGGCTTGATTGTCCCGTCGGCTTCTCGCGCTTAGCCGCTTGCGCCATACTGCCGGTCATGACCACTTTCGAACCACATCCGAAAACTGGCCAGCCGATTGGCCTGCCGGTCGATCCCACGCCAGCGCCCCGTCCGGGCCCGGTGACCCTGAAGGGCCGCAATGGCCGGCTGGAAAAACTTCGGCCCGACCATTGGCCGGATTTGTGGAAGGCGTTCGCAGGACACGATCGTGTTTGGACTTACATTTCCGCCGATGGCCCGTTCGCAAATGCCGAGGACTTCTCCGCTTTCGTACCCAGACGCGCGGCCTCCGAGGATCCTTACGCTTATGCGATTATCGATACGCACGATCGCGCCGTGGGCTATGTCACGTTGCTACGTATTAATCCGCCGATGCGGGTGATCGAAGTCGGCCATGTGCTCTATTCGCCGCAGCTGCAGCGCACGCCGCTTGGCACGGAAACCCAATACCTCTTGGCGCGTTACGTTTTCGAGACGCTCGGCTATCGCCGCTATGAATGGAAATGCGATTCGCTCAATGCCGCGTCGCGCCGAGCTGCACTTCGCTACGGTTTCGTCTACGAAGGCACCTTCCGCCAGCACATGATCGCCAAGAGCCGCAATCGGGACGACGCCTGGTTTTCAATGCTCGACAGCGAGTGGCCCGTCCGCAAGCGCAATTTCGAGCGTTGGCTCGAGCCCGACAATTTCGATGCGCAAGGCGCGCAAAAACTCAGCCTCGCCACGCTCAACGGGACGGCGGATTGATTGTCGCTCTTCGGGAGGCCGGGATGAGCAATAGGCTGCAAGGCAAGGTCGCGATGGTGACGGCCGCGGGCCAGGGCATAGGCCGAGCGATTGCCGAAGCTTTCATCAGAGAGGGCGCGCAAGTCGTCGCCACCGACGTGGCTGAGGAAAAAGTCCGCGACCTTAAGGCGGCAAAGGGCGTTAAGCTCGACGTGCGCTCGCAAGGCGATGTCGACGCGATGGCGCAAGCGATCGCGCGCGAATTCGGCGCTCTGGGTATTCTGGTGAATTGCGCCGGCTATGTGCATAACGGCAGCATTCTCCATTGCGACGACCAGGACTGGGATTTTTCCTTCGATCTCAACGTCAAATCCATGCACCGCACGATCAAGGCATTCCTTCCTGCGATGCTGGACAAGAAATCAGGCTCCATCGTGAATATTTCGTCGGCGGTATCGTCGATCCGCGGCGTTCCCAATCGTTACGCTTACGGCGCCACCAAGGCGGCGGTTATCGGTTTGACCAAGGCGATTGCAGCCGATTTCATCAAACAAGGCATTCGCTGCAACGCGATTTGCCCCGGCACAATCGAATCGCCCTCGCTGAAAGAGCGCATCGCGACGGCGTCGAAGGAAACCGGACGCTCATTGGACGCCGTGCGACAATCTTTCGTCGATCGGCAGCCGATGGGCAGGCTCGGCACGGCGCAGGAGGTTGCCGCGCTCGCCCTCTTTCTTGCGAGCGATGAGGCAAGTTACATTACCGGCCAAGCGCATCTCGTCGACGGCGGGATGGCGATGTAGGAAAATGGCCGTTTCGGGCGCTGCGCGAGCACTTCAATGTGGTCATGGCCGGGTCTGTCCCGGCCATCGGCGTCTTTGGCCTACACCGCGGTGTGAATGTTCGGCGGCGCGGGCGGTTGGAACGAAACAGCAGCGACAGAGATGACCCATGCACATTCTTGTTACCGGCGCCGCGGGAATGATCGGGCGCAAGCTAACCGCGCGGCTCGCCGGCGATGGTGCGCTCAACGGCAAGCGAATCGAGAAGCTAACGCTTGTTGATATATCCGCGCCGGATGAGCCCGATCGATTCGGCGGCGCAATTGAGACGATCGCGGCCGATATCGCCGAGCCGGCCACGATGCGCGCGGCTGTCGGCAAAAGGCCCGACGTCATCTTCCATCTCGCAGCCGTGGTGTCCGCCGAGGCCGAGCTCGATTTTGAGAAAGGCGTGCGGATCAACCTCGACGGCTCGCGCGCGCTTCTGGAGGCAATTCGCGCCGCCGGCGGCGGCTATCGTCCGCGATTGGTCTTCACCTCGTCGATCGCAGTGTTCGGCGCACCGTTCCCGGACGCCATTTCCGACGACTTTCATTTGACCCCGCTGACATCCTACGGCACGCAAAAAGCGATCATCGAGCTTCTTCTTGCCGACTACACGCGGCGCGGCTTTCTTGACGGCATCGGCATTCGGTTGCCGAGCGTCGTGGTGCGGCCCGGCCGGCCGAATAGGGCGGCGTCCGGTTTCTTTTCTTCGATCATTCGCGAGCCGCTCGCCGGTCAGGAGGCGGTGCTCCCGGTCGAGGACAGCGTATTGCACTGGCACGCCAGCCCGCGCGCGGCGGTCGGATTTCTTCTTCATGCCGCGGGTCTCGAGGCCGCCAAGCTCGGTCCGCGCATCAATCTCACCATGCCAGGCGTGTGCTGCACCGTGGCCGACCAAATCGCGGCGTTACGCCGGATCGCGGGCGAAAAGGTGGCCGGGCGTATTCGCCGCGAGCCCGATCCGCTTGTCGCCCGGATTGTCGCCGGCTGGCCGCGTCGCTTCGACCCCGGCCGGGCGCTGGCGCTCGGATTTCGCGGCGAAGTCTCCTTTGACGAGATCATTCGGGTCCATATCGAGGACGAATTGGGGGGCAGAATCGCCGATTGACGTCCTGCTTAGGTTGCTTGCGCTGGGGCCGCCGATGCTTACATTGCGGGCTGAACCTCGAAAATATTCCGGCACGCCATGACCTACGTCGATGCAGCCTGTGCGCCGCTGCGCAAAACCGGGCACATCAAGATTCACCGCGCTGCCGACTTTGAAGGCATGCGCAAGGCCGGACGGCTGGCGGCGGCATGCCTCGACATGCTGGTCGGCGAGATCAAGCCGGGAGTGGCGACGGAGCACATCGATCGTAAGGTGTTCGAGTTCGGCATGGATCACGGCGCTTTGCCGGCGACACTGATGTATCGCGGCTATCGCAAGGCGACCTGCACGTCAGTCAATCACGTGGTCTGCCACGGAATTCCGTCGGACAAGCCGCTGCGCGAGGGCGATATCGTCAATGTCGACGTCACCCTCATTCTCGATCAATGGCACGGCGATTCGAGCCGTATGTTTGCCGTCGGCGAGATTCCACGGCGCGCCGAGCGGCTGATCGAGGTCACTTATGAAGGCATGATGCGCGGCATTGCCGCGATCAGACCCGGCGGTACGACCGGCGACATCGGTCATGCCATCCAGTCCTATGTCGAGGCTCAGCACATGAGCGTCGTCCGGGACTTTTGCGGCCACGGTCTCGGCCGCTTATTCCACGACGAGCCCAATATCGTGCACATCGGCCGCCCCGGTGAGGGCATTGCCCTCAAGCCGGGCATGTTCTTCACCGTTGAGCCGATGATCAATCTTGGCCGCCCGCATGTAAAAGTCTTGTCCGACGGCTGGACCGCCGTGACGCGCGATCGTTCGCTGTCGGCGCAATTCGAGCACTCGGTCGGCGTCACCGAGACCGGAGTCGAGATTTTCACGCTTTCGCCTAAGGGCCTCGACAGGCCGCCCTATCGCGCGTGACCTAGATCGCGACGCGCAGCCGGATTGCAAAATCCGGCAATCCGGTCATCCTTGCCGCCGGGGCTTGCGGCAGCGGCGAGCCGATTAGGTGGCGTGCGAATTTTTATGCTGAAAAAGAAGGATGAGAGCGGACCCGGCCCGGTCGAGCCCGCACCGCATTATCATGGCCATCGCGAGCGCCTGCGGACGCGCTTCCGCGAAGCGGGCGCCAAGGCGCTGTCCGACTATGAACTTCTGGAATTATTGCCGTTTCGCGCGGTGCCACGGCGCGATGTCAAGCCGCTCGCCAAGGCGCTGATCGCCAAGTTCGGCTCGTTTGCGGAAACGATGGCCGCGCCGCCGGCCCGGCTCGCCGAGATCAAGGGACTAGTCGAAGCCTGCATCACGGAATTCGAGATCGTGCAGGCGGCGGCCGGCCGGTTGTTACGCGGCGCGGTGAAAAAGCGTGCGGTGCTCTCTTCGTGGTCCGCTGTGCTCGACTATTGCCGCGGCGCGCAAGCCTTTGCTGACCACGACCACATCATCGTCGGCAAGGAAGGCCACGCCAGCCTGAAGGGGCTGAAGCTGATTTAGGTCAGGTTCGGCGTTTGGAAGTACCGCCCCCTTTCCGACATCATCATGTCGCCGCTAGGCCGTTCGTTGTCGCCGGAGATGTCGTGCGTTGTCGAGCAAGTGTTGAAATTAACAAACGGCCATAAAAGCGGCTAAACGCACTAAGTCGTTGAAAAGACGAGTCGTCCCGCGCGTCATTGATCTAGATCAATGCCGGTCTTGACCGCGCTCCGTTAGATAAATTGGGGT
This sequence comes from Xanthobacteraceae bacterium, assembly GCA_035622055.1. Classification (GTDB taxonomy): domain Bacteria; phylum Pseudomonadota; class Alphaproteobacteria; order Rhizobiales; family Xanthobacteraceae; genus BOG-931. Next base: position 6,062 of record DASPWC010000269.1, read on the forward strand.
GGACGTATGGAGCGAGCCAATGAGAAGCTATGTCTCACGCCTGGCGTTGGGCGTTGCCTTGGTTGCAGGTGCATCGGCTGCGAATGCCCAAGTGCTGGTCACGCAGCCGTATCAGACCACGCAGCCATATCAGGCTTTTATTCTCCAACCGAGCGGAACGCTGATTACGCGGGCGCCGCTAGTCGCCGTTCCGGCCGGAATGGTCCAACCCGTCCAGACGGCGCAAATGGTCACGAATATGCCGATGACACGATCGATCGTGCACCACAGGGTCGTGGCGAGGACGACTGTACACCACGTCGCGGTCATCAATGCATCGCAGCCGCTCTATGATACCGCCGCGGCAGTTCTGCCGGCCGGGCCACCTCCCGTGCCGCCCCCCGCGCCGCCGGTCGTGACGCCGGTCGTGACCCCGATCGTCGCCGCGCCCGGGCCAGGGCAAGTTTTGAATGTCTCAGGCCAGTTCCAGTGCATCCAAGGATGCGCAGGAGGATTGCCCGGCTTGGCCTTCGTCACGCAGAACGGCTGGGAGCTTAATCTCGTGAATGAACTGGGCCAACCGACAAGGGCTTGGATTGACTGGCCGGGTCACATCTGGACTCAGAGCTGGAACGAAGGCGCGGTCTATTCGCCGGACGGCCTGACAATTCAATTTGACAACGGGGCCGTGTGGCAGCGAACACTCCAAGTGTTGCAGCCGGTTCCAACCTATATTCGCTGAGACACCGCGCGGTTCGTGATCAAGAGGCCCCGACCTGTTGCGCCGGGGCTTTTTTTTGCTCTTCCGTTTCTCAAATCGTCCGCTTGAATCACCGAACGGGTAATACGACTCGCAATACAGAGCCTCGCGGCTGGGCCGGGGAAGCCGAAATTTGCCCGTTATGCCGTTCAATGATCATGCGGCATATGGCTAATCCGAGTCCCATTCCCTGCGGTTTCATCGAGACGAATGCGTCGAATATGCTATCGGCGTTTTCCGGATCGATTCCGGGCCCGGAATCTTCCACGGTCAGGAGAATCGCGCTGCCGCCGTGCCGCGCGGTCTTGACCTGCAATGTCCGATGCCCATCCTCGCTCGCGCTCATGGCTTCCATCGCGTTGTGAATCAAGTTGACCAGGACCTCCTGCAATTGACCCTTATGGCCCATGATCAGGGGCAATTCGGGCGTCAGCTCGATCCGAGTCGAGATCGCGTTCTCCTTCAATTCGCCGCGTAAAATCTGCAGCACTTCGAGAGCCATCTCGTTCACGTCGATAGCTTCTTGGCTCTGGCCGCCTCGTCCAAACAGAGCTCGAAAACTGTCGAATATCTGGCTAGCGCGATGGCTGTTACTTTCGATTCTGTCCAATGCGGACCGGACTTCGGTTAAATTGGGAGTCTGGCGTCCGAGAAATCGGCGCGCCGTGTTGCTATTCGCCACGATACTGGTCAGCGGCTGACGCACCTCATGGGAAATCGAGGCGACCATGGCCTCCATGTTCATCAGCTTGTTGTTTCGCTCGTGCTGCAACATCAGATTCGAGCGAGCCAGACGGGCATATAGCTTTGTCGTCTCCGCAAGCAGAATCACAAGAATGGTGGCCGAGGTGACCAGCGAGAAGACGCGATTGGCATAGAAGCCGAGACTGAAGCGGCCGGACCCGGCCAAAGACAAGGCAACCTCGAAAATCTGCGCCAAGGCGACGACCGTCAGCCAATAATCGAGTACCGATCGCCGCCGCGACCACATTGCGAAAAACGCAAAGCTGCAAATCAACAGCATAAATACGAAAAGATGATCCGCTGCCGGAGCAAAATGAGCTTCATCGAGAAAAAGCTGGGGAAGCGCGTCGGCCCCCGCGGTGGCGAGCAGGGTTACCGCCCAGACCAGGACAACGACGATGGCGACGCTCCAGCCAATAGCGAAAAAGCTCGAAGATCGGACATCGTCTTTTACAGCCTTGTGGCTCTTCAGCGACGCGTAGATCAACAGCGCTGCGGCGAAACCGGAGTGCCAGAAAAAATACAACCAGCCCGCGCTTTGCCGACTGGCTCCCAGAAGACCGGTCGGCGAAAACGCTCCGGGAAACGTGAGCGCGTTGGGAATGACGATCAGAGACGTATAGAGATAGCCGCTTGCCAGGGCGAGGAGCGCTCGTGACCGATAAATCGAGAAGTGTGCAAACAACAGAACCGAGGTGATGAAGTCGGTAACCGAAATTGCGGAAGCGGCCGTCGGCAGAAACGCGTCAATCCGAGGAAGCGTCCTGTGCGCCAGCGGAGCGCAGGCGAGAAATCCGACAAGCAGCAGCATGGCGATGGCGAGCGCCGAATAACGCTGCCGTGACGTCGGCGGCAGGTTCACCAGTCTCGTCTCGGTATCCAATTCTTCGCGCGTCATTTTTTTTGGCCTACCAGTCGCGCCGCCGGTCAGCATAGCGCGACGGATATCCGGCCAGTAGAGGCTTGGAAAAACAATGAAGGATCGCAAACGCGCGGTTCAAGAAGAAGCGTGGGCGGAGGGAACGGGCCGCGTCGCGCACCGGGCCTTGGCAACGCCGCAGAGCGGCATCAAGTGATGGCGCGGCAGATTCATTTCAGCTCTGTACGGAGGCCGCAGGCGAGCCAACCGTACAGCGTCAGGCGCCGCAAGCCTGGAGCTTTTGCTCGCCGGTCCGGCTCCACAGCGCCCGCAACTTTTTCTCTTCTTCAGCCAGTAGACGAAGAATCATTTGCTGTTTTGTTTGATCCAATTCTTCAGTCAACAGCTTGCGAAAGTGGTTGATGTTCAGACGGGCCACGATCTTATCCATGGGTACGTCTCCGCTAACTGGTTATCCCACGAAAGAGAATGTTTCTATTTTGTTAGTCGCTGCTTCCTAGCTGAAGGTTCTAGGATTCGTCGATAAAAATTCTTGCCGTTTTGTTGTGCGTTGCAGTGCCGCTCGCGACCGCTTTGTGAACCTCATTTGTCCGTCTCGCGTCTAAGGAGCTGAGTCAAAGACTTGACTCAGGGGCCTAATGGCCGTCACAGGAGGGGCTGTGAAAATTCGAATCGCCGTGCTTGCGCTTGTTGGCCTTGTGGTCTCGGCCGTCGCGGTTGAAGCCGATCCGCAACAGGATCAACAGGCATGCATGAACGATGCGATGACGGTCTGCAGCCAATTCATCCCGGACCGTGAGCGCGTTGCGGCGTGTCTATTGTCGAACCGAACACGCATCTCATTGGAGTGCCGCGCCGCGCTGGCGCATTTCAATCCGCGGACAGCGTCGGTCCGCTAATTGCTGCCGCGCTTGGGAGCGCAGCAGCAATCACTGATAGGTCCGGTTAATTCCCGCCTCGTGCAGCAATTCGGACATACGCTTACGTGCATGAAACATGCGAGTCTTGACGGTGTTCTCGGGCACGCCGAGCATTCCGGCGACTTCCTTGACGGATTTGTCCTGGTAGTACGCGAGTTCGATGATTTCGCGATGGACGCCCGACAAGTGACTCATGCATCTACGCAGGATGGCGACGCGATCTTTCTTCTGTATAGCGGTTTCCGGGTCATCGGCCGAATCCGGGATCGTTGTCGCTTCCGCATCGTCGAGCTGTTCGTCTCTGCGCCGGCGCAGCGATGAGATCGCCTTAAATCTCGCGATGGCCATGATCCATGTCGAAACTTGGCTGGTCTCGCCTTTGAATTGCCCGGCATTGCGCCACACATCGAGAAAGACGTCGTTGACCACATCCTGGGCCAGCGCTTCGTCGCGGACGAGCCGCAGAACGAATCTGTGAACCCTCACATTGTGTCGCGCGAACATGGCCCGCATCGCCAACGAGTCGCCTTTGGCGACACGCTCAAGCAGCCTTTCGTCAAAGCTTTG
>DASPWC010000270.1:0-2893 GCA_035622055.1 Xanthobacteraceae bacterium
GCGCGGCAATGAAAACGCAAGCGAATGTTCCCGGGATCATGCCGAAGTAACGTCCGAAAAAGATGAACGCCATCGGGCTCATCAGGATACAGAACCATGCCCACCATTGCGGATTTTCCGGCAAAAGGCTTTGGTCTTCGCTGTGTCCGTCGCCGTCGGATGAAAAACCCGTCGCGGCGATCGCAATACCAAGCAGGATCAGAATGATGCCGAGCGCGGTGGGTAAAAAGCCCGGCCCCATATGCATAAGCGTGCCGGCCCGATAAGTCGTGCCCTTCAGCGCGATACCGAGGCCCAGCAATACCATCAACCCGCCAGCGTAGAAGTCACGCTTGCCCATCAGCTCGCGGATAGGGCTGGTGGAAAGCCGCAATATTTCCTCCCGGCCTTCTTCGGGGCCGTTTCTACTCGCGCCCCAGATGTTCCGCAGCGACCCGGTGTCGCGGGCTCTCCGTGGTCTTCCTTTGCAGCGGACCGCTAGCGCAGGAAGTATCCTTCGTTGGTTCCAGACGATATAGGCCGCCGCGCAAGGGTGCAACTGGCGTCTATTAGCGCATTATGACGCAAATCATGTTTTGGAGCCCTCGGCTTTCGATCGGCCGACCTGTTGAAGGCCTTGGCGGGATTTATTTAATCGTCACGCGCGCCGAAGGCGCGGGATGCGTTAACGGTGCAAACAATTTGGGACTGTCGTTTCTCACGTCGCCGACCCGCCGATCGACCGGCCAGAATGTCATGGCGTTGCCGGGATAGGGCTCAAGCATGGCTTTGAGCCTTGATCCCGGCACCGGCCTTTCTCCGAGCCAATCGGCCCAGCAGTCAGGGGCGAGAAGGACGGGCATCCGATCATGCAGCGGCGCAAGAAGGTCATTGGCGGCTGTTGTGACGATGGCGAAGGATCTGATCGTGTCGCCGTCCGGCGCGCGCCAAGAATCCCATAGGCCGGCGAGAGTCATCGGCCCGCGATTGCCGAGCGCCACGGCGAAGGGCTGTCTATCGCGGTCGCGCCACTCGTAATAACCGTCGGCGATGACAAGGCAGCGGCGTCCTGCATGCCATGCGCCGCGGAAGGCGCTTCGCACTTCGATGGTTTCGGCGCGGGCATTGAACGTCGAATAACCGATCTTGAGGTCTGTCGCCCATGACGGGACAAGTCCCCAGCACATCAAAGTGAGAATGCGTTGCCGGTTGTGGGAAATGACGACGGGAAGATTCGAAGTTGGCGCCGCTTTCCAGCGCGGCCGGTAATCGTCGATTTCATCGAAATCGATTTTCAGATCGAGTTTGATTTCCGAAACGTCATCGGGAAGCTTGGCGCGTCCGCACATGATTGGTCTCCTTTTCGGCGAACAATTCGGCGCATTTATTTCCCTCAATGAAAATCGCGGCTGCGAAGCGGCAGCGCCTCGGTTTGCGCAAGCGAACCGCCGGAAAATTTCGGGGAGAAAAGGTCGCCGTCGCGCAGCCATGGCAATTCGGCGGAAAGGTCGATGAAAGTCTCGGCAACCACATGGATGACGAGGCCTGCGCGCTGCAAACGTCCGCGTACGGCGAGAAAACGCGACGTCATGACCGTGCGGCGGTTCCCGTCAAAGACCTTGGGCCAGACGATGATGTTGGCGATGTCGGTCTCGTCTTCGAGGGTCATGAACACGACTCCCTTCGACGTACCCGGCCGCTGCCGCACCAGGACCAGGCCCGCCACGGTAACTGTGGAATCCTGAGTTAAGTCTTCGCCGCGAAGCTGTGCGTTGCGGAGCGCGCCGAGCGCGCTTAGGCGCTCGCGAAAGAAGCGTACCGGATGTTCTTTCAGCGAAAGTCCGGTCGTCACATAATCCTCGATGACATGCTCGCACAGCGGCATGGCGGGGAGGACGACATTCGGCTCCGGAAAAAGCTCGTCGCCAAGATGCGGCGTCAGTAATGGCAGCGCCTCGTCGGTTTTGACGCCTCCGCGCGGACGACGAAGCCCTATCGTGTCGAGCCGGCGCGCCGCCCATAACGCAGCGCGCCTGTCATGCGCCATTGAGCGGAACGCATCCGCCTCGGCCAGCCGTTCGATTGCGAAGCGAGAAATGCCGGCTAGCGCAGCGAGTCGCTCGATCGAGGAAAAGCCATTGCCGCGTGCCGCGATCAGCTTCGTCATTTCCTCTTCGCTGAGCCCGTGAATGAGGCGGAAGCCGAGGCGCACGGCAAACTTGCCGTCCGTGCCCGGCTCGAGTGTGCAATTCCAGGCGCTGAAATTGACGTCGACCGCGCGGATCTCCACCCCATGCTGGTGCGCATCGCGCACCAGTTGGGCCGGCTGGTAAAAGCCCATCGGCTGGCTGTTGAGGATGGCGGCGCAGAACACATCCGGATAGCGGCATTTGACGAATGCCGAGGCGTAGACAAGAAGCGCAAAGCTCGCCGCGTGACTTTCGGGAAAACCATATTCGCCGAAACCTTCGATCTGGCCGAAGCAATTTTCGGCAAAATCGCGATCGTAGCCGCGCGCAACCATGCCGTTGATAAACTTGTCACGAAACAGATGGACGTTCCCGGTATGGCGGAACGTGGCCATGGCGCGGCGCAGCCCATCCGCCTCGTCGGGCGTGAATTTTGCAGCGGTGATGGCGATTTGCATCGCCTGTTCCTGGAACAGCGGCACGCCGAGCGTGCGTTTGAGAACGTCTTTCAATTCGTCCGGCGATCCATGGGCGCGAGAAGGCGAGGGGTAATATTCTTTTGCAATGCCGTCACGGCGCCGCAGATAGGGATGCACCATGTCGCCCTGGATCGGTCCCGGCCGCACGATCGCGACTTCGATGACGAGGTCGTAAAAACATTTCGGCTTCAGCCGCGGCAGCATCGACATTTGGGCGCGGCTTTCGACCTGGAACACGCCGATCGA
>DASPWC010000271.1:0-8687 GCA_035622055.1 Xanthobacteraceae bacterium
CCGCGCCGATGATGAAATTCATCTCGCGCTTTTTCGCCCGCGGCGCGCCCGGCATTTCGGAAGCCAGGCCCGCCGACGCCGGGGTCATTGCGGCCGTACACGGCCGCTCGTTCCGGCGCGGTTGGGACGAGGACGAAATTCGCCGGCTATTGCTCGATCGCAATGTGGTCGCCCAGCGCATGACGATCGGCGCCAAGCTGATCGGGTTCATCCTCTCGCGCACGGCTACGGATGAAGCGGAAATCTTATCCGTCGCAATTGCGCCCGGCTGGAAGGGACGCGGCTTTTCGCGGCAACTGCTCGATATGCATCTGCGCCGGCTTGCCGGCATCGGCGTCCGTTCGGTCTATCTGGAAGTCGGTGAGCGCAATGCGCCAGCCTGCCGGCTCTACCGGCGAGCCGGGTTCAGCGAGGTCGGCCGCCGGCAAAATTACTACGACGACGGCGCGACCGCGCTGGTGTTGCGCCGCGACCTCGGCTGACGATTCAATCAGAGTTTTGGTCAGGGCATAGGGCTTTCTGAAAACCGGTTTCCCCTTTTTCGGACCCTGCACTAAAATCGATAAAATTGCCGCGACGGCCGAGTCACTCGGCTGCGCGGGAGGAAACTGCCATGCAGGCAACGCAACTCGTGCGCCTGGTCAAGATCTTGACGCTGGCGCTCGCCACGGCGGCCTTTGCACAAAGCGCCGATTACCCCAGCCGCCCGATCAAGATGATCGTCGGTTTTGCCGCCGGCGGCGGCACCGACGTCGTCGCCAGAATCATGGCGCAGAAAATGTCGGAAATCCTCCATCAGTCGGTCGTCGTGGAGAACCGGACCGGCGCCAGCGGATTGATCGCGGCGCAAGACGTGGCCAAGGCCGATCCGGACGGTTACACGCTGATGATGGGCAGCCAGACGACTTTCGCGGTCGCGCCTGATCTGTACCGCAAAATCACGATCGACCCGCAAAAAGACTTCGCCGGCGTCGCGCTGACCGGCGCTTCACCGCTCGTGCTCGTGGTCAATCCTTCGTCCGGCGCCCATTCGGTCGCCGATGTGATCGCGATGGCGAAGGCCGATCCGGGCAAGATTAATTTCGGTACCGGCGGCCTCGGCACAACGCCGCATATGACCGCCGAACTGTTCCAGCACGACGCCGGCATCAAGCTTGTGCACGTCGCCTATCGCGGCGAGGCTGGCGCCATCAACGATCTATTGGCCGGACAAATCTCCCTGATGTTCGCGAACCTGTCGGCAGTCATGGGCAATATCAAAGCCGGCACCTTGCGTGCGCTCGCAGTCACGAGCGCGAAGCGCTCACCGTCGGCGCCTGACGTTCCGACCGTCGCCGAAGCGGCGCTCCCCGGATTTGCCGCCGAAACCTGGTTCGGCATTGTCGCGCCTGCGGCAACGCCAATAGAGATCCGCACGAAGTTGAATGCCGCCGCACGGCAAGCCCTCGGGCGCGACGACACCCGAGCGCGATTCGCCGACCTCGGCATGACCGCCGGTACGAGTAGCCCCGACGAGCTCGATGCCTATATCAGGTCCGAGATCGCCAAGTGGTCGCAGGTCATCGAGGACGCCAATGTTCAGCCATTGGATTGAACGATTTTATTTTACGGGCAAATCCGCTAAACGGGTGAGGCGAGCGGCGGTCGGCGACCAGCCCGGCAGGACGCGGATTTTATGCGCTATGACAAAAGCTTAGCATCGGCAGAATGAGCCAAGCCCGCAAGCTCTACGTCAAATCGTTCGGCTGCCAAATGAACGTCTACGACTCCCGTCGTATGGCGGATACTTTGGCGCCCCACGGCTATGTCGAGACCGGCACACCCGACGAGGCCGATCTCATCATCCTTAATACCTGCCACATTCGCGAGAAAGCCGCGGAAAAAGTCTATTCGGAACTGGGGCGTGTGCGTCGCCTGAAGGACGCGGCCGCGGATGACTGCCGGCGTGTCGTCGTTGCGGTCGCGGGCTGCGTGGCGCAAGCCGAAGGCGAAGAGATCCTCCGCCGCGCGCCCTCGGTCGATCTCGTGTTCGGACCGCAAAGCTATCATCGTCTGCCGGCATTGTTGGCGCGCGCCGCACGCGAAGGCCGGGCCGTCGATACCGAGTTTCCGGCCGACGACAAATTCGAGCATCTGGCATCCCCGAGTGCGGCGGCTATTCGCGCCCGCGGCGCCTGCGCCTTTGTCACCGTGCAAGAGGGCTGCGACAAATTTTGTACTTTCTGTGTCGTGCCTTACACGCGCGGCTCGGAAATATCGCGGCCCGTGCAGAGCGTCGTTGGGGAGATCGAGCTCCTGGCCGACGCCGGCGTGCGCGAGGTCACCTTGATCGGGCAAAACGTCGATGCCTATCACGGCGCCGGGCCGGACGGACGCGCCTGGTCGCTCGCTCGCTTGCTCGGTGAGGTCGCCCGCGTGAACGGGATCGAACGTTTGCGCTATACGACCAGTCATCCGCATGACATGGAAGATGATTTAATAGCGGCCCATCGCGATTTGCCGAAACTCATGCCGCAGCTGCATTTGCCGGTGCAATCCGGTTCGGACCGCGTTCTTGCCGCCATGAACCGCCGTCACACGCGGACGGACTATCTGAATGTCGTACGGCGTTTGCGCGAAGCTTGTCCCACTCTCGCGCTCACGTCCGACTTCATTGTAGGTTTTCCCGGCGAGTCCGAAAATGACTTTGCCGAGACGCTCAGCTTGGTCGCGGAGGTCGGCTTTTCCGGAGCGTTCTCCTTCAAATACTCGCCCCGGCCAGGCACGCCCGGCGCCGAGATGACAGACCAGGTTGACGAAGCGGTGAAATCCGAACGCCTGCAGCGCCTGCAAAACGCCATCGACGACGGCCGGGCGACCTTCAACCGGAATTGCCTTGGCCGCACGCTCGACGTGCTGTTCGAGCGGCCCGGGCGCCACGAGGGTCAACTCGTCGGCCGTTCGCCCTATCTTCAGCCGGTCCAAGCGACAGCGCCGGCATCGCTGATTGGCGAAATCGCGGCGGTCATCATCACTGAGATCGCCAGCAACAGTCTATTCGGCGCGCTCACCCGCGCGCCGCAGACCGCTGCACGACAATACGGGCCGGTTTCAACAGGAGCTTGATTTGCGCACGCCCGAAACCGAAGAATCGGTTTTCATTGCCCCGGACAACACGGCACAGATCGTTCTCACATTCGACGACAATCGCTTGGCTTCGGCGCTGTTCGGCCAATATGGCCAAAATCTCGCACTGATCGAGCGCCGGCTGGCGGTGGTCGCCAATTCGCGCGGCAATCAGGTCACGATAGAGGGCGCGCGCGAGGCGAGCGACCAGGCACGGCGCGTACTCGAAAGCCTCTATGAGCGGCTCAAGCGCGGCGACGAACTGGTGCAAGGCGACGTCGAGGGCACCATCCGGCTCGCGCTATCGCAAGGCTCGCTGTTCGATTTCGATCCCGCCACCGCGCGCCAGAGCTTCGAGGAAATCAACTTGCGCAAGCGCCGCGTGCGCGCCCGGACCGCTGCGCAAAGCGCTTACATCCGCGCGCTCAAGCGCCACGCGCTGGTTTTCTCGACCGGACCCGCCGGAACCGGCAAAACCTGGCTGGCCGTCGCCTATGCGGTGCAACTGTTCGAGCGCAAGGAGGTCGATCGCATCATCCTGTCACGGCCCGCTGTCGAGGCCGGCGAACGCCTCGGCTTCTTGCCCGGCGACATGCGCGAGAAGGTCGATCCTTATCTGCGGCCGATCTACGACGCACTCTACGATCTCATGGACCCGCGCATTGTCGAGCGGGCCATGCAAACCGGGGAAATCGAAATCGCGCCGCTCGCTTTCATGCGGGGACGGACGCTGTCGAACGCCGCAGTCATTCTCGACGAAGCGCAGAACACGACTGCGATGCAGATGAAAATGCTGCTCACCCGCCTGGGCGAAAACAGCCGCATGGTGGTCACGGGCGACCCGAGCCAGGTCGATCTACCGCCCGGCCAAACGTCCGGCTTGGACGACGCCGTACGCCTTCTCGAAGGCATCGAGGGGATCGGCCACGCCAGCTTCACGGCCGCGGACGTGGTCCGCCACGAACTCGTCGCGCGCATCGTCGCGGCCTATGACAAGGAAGCGGCGCGCAAGCGCGAGCGCCGGGAATGACGCGCAGGGCGCGCCAGGCGTTGAAGATCGACGTTCTCGTCGAATCGGACCGTTGGCAAAACGTGAAAACGGCCGGCGCGATCGTGCGGCGCGCCGTCATGCGCGCGGCCGCCGCACTATCGACGAGTCCGACCGAGCTCGCGGTCGTGTTGACCGATGATCCAGCGATACGCGCGCTCAACCGTAACTGGCGCGGCATCGACACGGCGACCAACGTGTTGTCGTTCGCGACAAAAAACGCCGCCGGCCGGCATCTGGGCGATATCGTGCTCGCCTACGAAACCATAGCGCGCGAGGCGGGCCGCGATCGCAAGCCGTTCGCTCATCATCTCGCACATCTCGCCGTGCATGGTTTTCTCCACTTGGTCGGTTACGACCACCACCACGACGACAACGCGCTGGCGATGGAAGACGCCGAGCGCGCCATCCTGTGGGAATTGAGGATTCCCGATCCCTACCGCACCAGGGGTCGAAATAACGTCAGACACCGGGCCAGGCAGCCTGCTAAACATGATGGCAGAGGCGGAGCGCGGATCGCTTCCAGGGCGTAAGATTGAGGTCCATTCCGGCGCTAAACACGGTCATGATTGAGCCTCCTTCCACACGCAGCGAAGCAGCCGAAGGCGAACACCGTTCGCTTCCGATGGTTGTACCGGAACAAACCGAACAGGCCGACGGCTGGCTCACGCGCGCCATGCGCATGCTGTTCGGCTGGAAGACGCCCTCAACGCGCGCGGATCTTGAACTCGTACTCACCACCGAGCAGCCGCAATCAGATTTTTCGCCCGAAGAAGCGGCGATGCTCAAAAACATTCTCGATCTGCGTGAAACGCGGATTGAGCGCATCATGGTGCCGCGCGCCGATATCATCGCCGTGCAGCAAAACATCACGCTGGGAGAGCTCGTGAAGGTCTTCGAGGTGGCCGGGCATTCCCGGTTGGTGGTCTACAACGATACGCTCGACGATCCGACCGGCATGGTCCATATCCGTGACCTGATCGCGTTCATGGCGGCCCACGCGTCGCAAGGCGAAGTCACGGCCGAAACCCAGGAAGCGCCAAAACCGGCGAGTCTCGACTTCGCCCATATCGACCTTGCCATGCCGCTGGCGCAGACCAAGATCGTCCGGGAGATTCTTTATGCGCCGCCTTCGATGCCGGCGCTTGATTTGCTTGCAAAAATGCAGGCAACGCGCATCCACCTTGCGCTCGTCATCGACGAATATGGTGGCAGCGACGGCCTGGTTTCGATCGAGGACTTGGTCGAGCTCATCGTTGGCGACATCGCCGACGAACACGACGAGGAAGAAAGCCCGCCGGTGACACGGCAAAGCGACGGCTCGTTTGTGGCCAATGGCCGGGCCAGCCTGGACGATGTGCGCGCGGCGGTCGGCGATCAGTTCGACGTCGGCGAAGTCGCCGAGGAGGTCGACACGCTCGGCGGCTATCTCGTAACCAAAGCCGGACATGTTCCGGTCCGCGGCGAGCTCGTACCGGGACCGGAGCCGTTCGAGGCGGAGGTGCTCGACGCCGATCCGCGCCGCGTCAAGCGCGTCAAGATTTATCTGCGCAAGGATCGCCGCACGACACCGGCGCGCGAGGCGCCGACGCTTGTTCGCACTTCGGTATCGCGGCTGGCCGCGCCGCGCGAAGACGCAACGCGGCCAAATCCGAACACACCGTGAAACTTAGAGCGTTAGCACACGCAGTCATCCTTTCCTGGGGTTGGCGGCGCCGATGGATCGCGTTTGCAGCCGGGGCGGCTTCGACATTAGCGATGGCGCCGTTCGACGCGTGGCCGGTCCTGTTCATAACTTTCCCAATTTTGGTATGGCTGATCGACGGTGCGGGTGACCGCGGCTGGGATGGCATCGCTGCGGCCGCGGCCATCGGCTGGTGGTTTGGCTTCGGCTATTTTCTCGCCGGTCTTTATTGGATCGGCTACGCCTTTCTCGTCGACGCGCCGACCTTCGGTTGGCTATTGCCAATTGCCGTCATCGGACTCCCGGCGGTGCTCGCCATTTACACCGCGCTCGGTGTCGCGCTCGCTCGCGTTCTATGGCCGCGCGGGGCGCTGCGCATCTTGGCCTTGGGCGTTTGTCTGACCGCGTCGGAATGGCTGCGCGGCCATTTGCTGACAGGATTTCCATGGAACGCCATTGGTTATGCGCTCACCGCGCCACTAGCTTTGGCGCAAGCCGCTTCGGTGTTCGGCATTTGGGGACTGACATTCATCGCGGTCGTCGTGTTCGCCAGCCCCGCCGCGCTTGCGGACGATCGGACGGAGACGCGACGGCCATGGCTGCCGCTCGCGCTCGGAATGATCGCACTCGCCGCGCTTGGCGGCTTCGGCGCAGTGCGGCTCGCGCGCCTGCCGACCCGGCTCGTTGACGGGGTCCATTTGCGGATCATGCAGCCGAATTTGCAGCAGGACGTGCGTTTCAATTACGCGGCCAAACGGGAGGTGATGGATCGCTACGTAGCGCTGTCGGGCCAGACTACCGCCACGTCGCCGCAAGGTCTGAAGGATGTGACGCACCTGATCTGGCCGGAATCGCCTTTTCCGTTCTTTCTTACGCGCGAAGCCGATGCGCTCGCGCAAATCGCGCGATTATTGCCGCAAAACACCGTGTTGATTACTGGCGCGGTACGGCTCGCAGATCCGGACAACCCCGTTGAGTCCGGCGTCTATAATTCGATCTACGCGATCGATCACGACGGATCGATTCGCGCGATTTACGACAAAGTGCACCTCGTGCCATTCGGAGAATATCTGCCATTCGAGGACATTTTGGAGCGCATCGGCCTGCAGACCCTGACCAAACAGCACGGCGGATTTCTTGCCGGCGATCGCCACCGCATGATCGCGATACCGGACGCGCCGGGCGCGCTGCCGCTCATCTGCTACGAGATTCTATTCCCTGGCGAAGTGGCGTCGTCGGATTCGCGAGCCGGCTGGATCGTCAACGTGACCAATGACGGCTGGTTCGGAAATTCCACCGGACCCTACCAGCACTTCCAGCAGGCGCGCGTCAGTGCGATCGAGCTGGGCCTGCCGCTGGCGCGCGCGGCTAATACGGGCATTTCTGCCGTGGTGGATCCGGTCGGCCGGATCATTGGCGCTTTGCCGCTCGCAAGCGAAGGGGTGCTTGACGCACCCTTGCCGCGGCCGATCGATGCGCCGATTTACGCCCGAATCGGAGATGCGCCGAGCATCGTTGTCGTCCTGATCGCGCTCGTAGCGGTCCTGCGCCGGCGCCGGCGCGGGACTACGATGAAAATCTAGGGGTAGGTCCCAGCAAAGATGTGCCGCCGCAAATGCCGCCATTCTGCCGACGGGAGACACCCGCCAACAACCATCGAAATGTCAGCCTAGGCTTGCCGCAACCTTTGCGCGTAAAAATCACAAATTCTCATTAAATGAGAATCGCCCTTGCGAAAAGCGTTGTTCACACAGTAGCCTGGAAAAAACAGTTTCAATTGCGACAGATTTGCTATCTATCTGGCTTGGGGTAAATAGGGGCGGAGGAAGCCATGGCTATATTGGCAAAAAAGGCGCCAAACCCGACCGACAAGCATGTCGGAAGCCGCGTTCGCATGCGGCGCATGATGCTGGGAATGAGCCAGGAGAAACTTGGCGACTCGCTCGGACTGACCTTTCAACAAGTCCAGAAATACGAAAAAGGCACCAATCGAATCGGCGCGAGCCGGTTGCAACAGATCTCCCACATCCTTCAAGTCCCGGTCGCATTCTTTTTCGAGGGCGCGCCAAGTGCGCAGACCATCGGCCGGCACGAGGGCCTGGGCGAAGCGCCCTCGCCCGCTTATGTTTCGGATTTTCTTGCAACCTCCGACGGCTTGGCGCTGACCAAGGCGTTTATGCGGATCGACGATTCGAAATTGCGCCGGCGGATCGTCGATCTGGTCGAGCAAATCGCCAGCCGCGACAAGCGCTGAAGAAACGTCACTGCCTCTCCAACCTTGTCGCCGCGCCGCAAAGGCAGGCGCCCACCTTTAGCCCACATCTTGACCGCGCAGGGGTACGCTGCAACAACGGTCTCGCTTGGCATGGCTCGTGGCCGCGCCAGGTTCCGCAAAGAGACCGCCAATCGAAAATTCAGCTTCGAGGGGAGTGTTTCGCTGTGCGCCGCGCCAATTACCTATTCACGAGCGAGTCCGTCTCGGAGGGACATCCCGACAAGGTTTGCGATCAAATCTCGGATGCCGTACTCGACGCGTTCATCGAAAATGACGTCAAGCTCGGCATAGCCGATGAAAGCGCGGTGAATACCCGTCTCGGCTGCGAAACGCTGTGCACGACCAACAAGATCGTCATCGCCGGCGAAGGGCGCGGCCAGGCGCCGCTGTTTCACAAGCACGGCGAAAAGGCGGTAGTGAACCGCGAAATGATCACAGAAATCGCGCGCGGCGTGGTCAAGGACATCGGGTACGATCAGGACGGCTTTTCATACTATGGCGCCGACGTCGAGGTACTGCTCCACGGCCAGTCGCCCGACATCGCCATGGGCGTCGACGCCAAAAAGAAGAAGAAC